>JBOFFD010000916.1:0-3368 GCA_051648425.1 Planctomycetia bacterium | reverse complement strand
CTTGTCATCTTAGTGCTGATTCTCTGCGTGGGGTATATCGCACGCGACCACGGTATCGGGGCTTGGGTCGACGAAGCTGTCCGCAACCCCTTCGGCGCGGTTTGGAGTGCAGTTCTCTGGTGGTGGATCGGCGGGCTTAGGCCGCTCGTTCCCTGGGTCTGGTTTCTAATGTGGGGTGCGGCGGCGGTTCAGGCGGCGACGCACCGCCGGACCGCGGCGCCGCCTGGGTGGGTCGACGCCGTCAACGGAACGCCGTTGTCCAATACTGAACAGTTGCTGCTGGTCGCCGCCGCGTGGAACGATGCGGGGCCGGGACGGAAGCGAACGGGGAGATTCCGGCGGACGCGCATGACCACCCTATTCACACTCGCCGCCGCGATCACCTTCTTGATCTCGCCCGCTGATCTACATGCCGCGTTGTTTGTTTCCGCCATCGGTGTGGGGTTCGCCATGCTGTCGGTGTGGCCGGCGCTGGCCGCGTGCGTCGCCGGGGCTTCGCCGACGCGGTTGGCCGGCGTCGCGGTACTTCCGGCTTTCCTTTTCCTGGCGGGGCCGTGGGTGTTCGACGGGTTCGACGCGCTCGCCCGGCCGGACCCCGTCGCGGCGGTCGCCGGCACGGTCGGCGTCGTGGCGGTGGCGTGGGTCTGCCGTCGGCATCGGCCGGGGGCGTGGTCGATCGCGCTTCACGCCTGGTCTGTTTATCTTGCGGCGGCGACACTGCTCGTCTACGTGCCGTTGACGGAGGCGGCTCCCGTGCGGGCCGCTTGGTGGTCGGCCGACGCCGGTTGGCTGGGGTCCGTCGACCCGTTCCGCGCGATGCTCGACGCCGCCTTCTGGTCGTCGCCAGCCTCGCCATCGGCGGCGGTCGGCATGGTTCTTTCGCTTTGGACGGCGGCGGCTTCGGTTCTGTATGAAGCGGTTGTCGGTTACGATCGCCTCGCCGGGCGGGTGGAAGCTCGGGCTGTCCCTAAGACGCCCTCAATCGTCGGCGATCCCGATCGTGTAAGACGGAGTCCACCGTCATGACCGAGATGCTGGAAAAATGGATCGGGCCGCCGGCGGTGCGGGAATTGAAGGCGGTTGCGCGCAGTCGTCTTACCTTTCTGCTGCGGATCGCCGTCGCCTTGGTGCTGCTGGGGCTGCTGTTCACGCAGTATCGGCAGTTCGGTCGGTCGATCGAACCGCGGATGATGCAGTTCGTCGGCCAGGGCTTGTTCGCCGGCGTGGTGTTTGTGCAAACACTGGCGCTGTGGGTGGCGGTGGCCGCCTTCACCGCCGACGTGTTCAACGGCGAACGGCGGCGGGGCACGCTCGACCTGCTGTTCACTACGTCGCTGACGATCGATGAAATCGTGCTTGGCAAAATCCTCGGCCGGGCGGCGGGCGCCCTTTTTCTCGTCGCCGCCGGCCTGCCGATCCTTTTCCTGACCGTACTCTTAGGCGGCGTGTCGCCGTTTCAACTCGTCTACACCGAACTGCTTACTCTCTTCGCCTTGGCTCTTTACGTCAACGCCGCCGTCCGCGTCGCCGTCCACCCCGGATCGGCCGTCTATCTTTTCTTCAGAATATTGTTGCAGGGTATCTTAATCTACGTTGGCGGAATGTTCGCCTTCGGTCTAGGTATGGCTGTAACCGGCGGCGCCGGTTTCGGGCTTGGTGGAACGTCCGACTCGCTGGGCCTTTTTGGTACGGCGGCGGAAATGACGATGTACGCTTTGGTCATCGCCGGCTTTCACATCGCCTGGCGGCGCGAGATCGGCGAGAAGCTGCACGTGCCGTTGAAGGAAATCCGCGTCGCCGCCGAGGCCAAGGGGGTCGCACCGCCGGATACGATCGGCGACGGCCTTCGCGGCTTTGGATCGGTGCTGGCCGCGTTGGTGATGCTCGTCTTCGCCATACCGATCTTCACGCTGGCCGTTGGGGCGGTCGCCGTTGCAGGTTCCGTTCTGGCGTACGGTCTCGGTCAGTTGATCATGCATCCAGACGACATGTGGACTCGTTTCCGGGAGGCGCTGGAGTTCGGCGCCGTGTTTTTCTTCCAGGGTGAATTCCGACCGACCCTGCCCGTCGGTTGGATCCTTCTTTGGTTGACAACGGCGGTGCAGGCGGCGACGCACCGCCGCACGACCGCACCGCCGGCCTGGGTCGACGCCGTCAACGGGACCGCCTTGTCGACCCTCGAACAGTTGGCCGTGGTCGCTTGTTCGGTGAACGAATCGAGGAGTAAGAAAGGGGGATGGAATCCGGGTCTGACCGCGCTGTATGGAATAATGACCACCGTGACCCTGTCGGCCGGCTTTAGTGATCTGCCAGGCGCGCTTTTCACGGCGGCCGTCGGCGTGTTGGTCGGCGTCTTTCTGGCGGCTCCGTTGGTGGCGGCGTGCGTCGCCGGCGCCGGGCCGGGCCGACTCACCGTCGCCGTCGTCCTGCCGCTCCTGCTTTTCGTCCTGCATCCGCTGTTGACGGCGGGCGGTTCGGAATTCGCCGCCCCCTTGCCGGAGTTGGTGATCGGCGCTACGGCGCCGCTGGCGGCGGTCGTCGCCTGGCGGCGGCGCGTTCGCCCCGGGGTCTTTTCCATCGTCTTACACGCCTGGACGCTGTACTTCGCGCTGGCCGCCCTCTTCGTCTATCAACCGACCTATAACTCGGCCGGCCTGCCACTCGAGCGGGACTGGGTCACCGCCGTCAATCCGTTGGCGGTGTTGTTCGACGCGACGACCGGCCCGTTTTCTCGCGTGTGGCCGGCGGAGTCGGAATGGCGGCCGGATTCGCCGGCGGCGGCCGTCGGCATGGTCGCCGCCCTAGCGCTGACGGTGGCGGCGGTGCTGCACGAAGCGGTCGTCGGCTACGACCGTCTGGCCGGCCGGGTGGAACCCCGCCCTTCGCCGCGAACACCACCGAAGAAGACGACCCGCGTCAAAGAGAGTTCCTAAGATTCTGCACGCTGTTCTTAAAGTCCCGTTTTAAGATGAGACGTGGTCGCCGCGCGCCACCACCGCGACGGTCACCGGGCCGGCGCCGGCTTTTCTTAGCGCGGCGGCGGCTTGATGGGCGGTGGCGCCGGTGGTAAGAACGTCGTCGACCAACAGCAGCGGGCGGCCGTGACAATGGCGCGGCAGTCGCGCGTGGAAGGCTCCGCAGAGATTCAGCCGGCGGTTCGTCGGCGATAGGCCGGTTTGTTCCGGCGTAGCGCGGCGGCGGAAGAGGAAGTGCCGGCGCAATGGCGCCGTCAGTCGTCGGGCGACCGCTTCGGCGACGACCGCCGCTTGATTCTCGCCGCGACTCCACCGCCGCCGCCAGTGCAGCGGAATCGGTACGACGGCCGCCGGCCGATCGGTCCATGGTTCGGTCGCCAACCGCTCGCCGAG
>JBOFFD010000915.1:0-3457 GCA_051648425.1 Planctomycetia bacterium | reverse complement strand
TCTCGCTCGACCACAAGGTCATCGGCATTCAGTTTTTGGTAAGTTCAATGTTCTGGCTGTTCGTCGGCGGCGCGCTGGCGCTGGCCATCCGCTGGCAGCTCGCCTTCCCCTGGCAGTCGATGCCGATCGTCGGGCCGCGCCTCTTTTCCGCCGAAGGTGGCGCCATCTCGCCCGAGTTCTACACGATGTTGTTCACCATGCACGCCTCGGTGATGATCTTCCTGGTCATCATCCCGATGCTGCTCGGCGCGTTCGCGAACTATCTGGTGCCGTTGCAGATCGGCGCGAAGGACATGGCGTTCCCGGTTCTGAACATGCTGTCGTACTGGATGATGTGGCCCGGGTTCGTCTTCTTCACCTGGAGTTTCTTCGTCGAAGGCGGCGCGGCCGGCAACGGGTGGACGTCGTATCCGCCGCTGTCCGCCCTGTTCGGAGCCGCCCCCGGTTCGGGCGTCGGGCAGACGCTGTGGATCGCCGGGCTGACGTTCGTCGGCGCTTCGTCGATCATGGGGTCGGTCAACTACCTTACCACCATCATCAACTGTCGCGCCCCCGGCATGACGCCGTTCCGCATGCCGCTCACCGTCTGGTCGATCGGCATCACCGCCGCCCTCCAGGCGTTCGCACTGCCTGTTCTTACCGCCGGCACCATCCTACTGGTCTGCGACCGCGAGTTCGGCACCAGCTTCTTCGTCCCCGAAGGACTGCTTGTAAACTCCGAAACGTCGCACCGTTCCGGCGGCACGCCGCTCTTGTGGCAGCACCTGTTCTGGTTCTATTCACACCCCGCCGTCTACGTCATGATCCTGCCGGCGATGGGCATCGTCTCCGAAGTTTTGGCTACGTTCAGTCGGAAGCCGGTGTTCGGCTACCGGCCGATGGTTTACTCGATGATCGCGATTTCCTCGCTCGGTTTCTTAGTGTGGGGCCACCACATGTTCACCAGCGGCATGAATCCCGCGGTGACGCTCAGTTTCATGGTGACGACGATTTTCATCGCGCTGCCGTCGGCGGTGAAGACGTTCAATTGGATCGCGACGCTGTGGGGCGGGCGGTTGGAAGTCGCCACGCCGATGCTGCACGCCGTCGGCTTCGTCTCGCTGTTCATCATCGGCGGACTGTCGGGCATCTTCATGGCGGTGACGCCGATCGACGTTCAGATCCACGACACCTACTTCATCGTCGCGCACTTCCACTACGTGTTGGCCGGCGGCAGCCTCTTCGGCATCTTCGCCGGCATCACTTATTGGTATCCGAAGATGACCGGGCGGATGCTGAATGAAACGTTGGGCAAGTGGCACTTCGCGCTGTCGTTCCTGTTCATGAACGGCACTTTCTTTCTGATGCATCAAATGGGCGCCGCCGGCATGCCGCGACGGCTGGCCGACCCGTACAATTATTCCTCGTTCGCCCACCTGCTGCCAATGAATCAGTTCGTTACGGTGATGGCGATCGGCATGGGCTTCTCGCAATTCCTGCTGGTGCTGAACATGGCGGTCAGCCTGTTCGTCGGCCGGCGCGCGGGGGCGAATCCGTGGGGGGCGACGACGCTGGAATGGAGCACCTCGTCGCCGCCGCCGCACGACAACTTCCCGACGCCGATCGCCGTCTACCGCGGCCCGCACGAGTTCAGTTGGCCGCGGCTGACGGTCGACTACGTGCCGCAATGGCTGCCGCCCGACGCGATCGCCGCCCACGACGCCGCTGCGACAAAAACACCCGAACTTTCCTAAGGGCGACGTGGCGTCAGACGGGTACAATAAACTGGTTGGCCGACCAAGATCGACGATAACCACCAGCAGACCGCCCCACGGGAGTCACCTGAAAGCAATGGCCTCGTCTTTGGAACGAAACACCGCCGACGTCGCCGCCCATTGGGCCGCGCTCGCCACGACGGTGTTGACGTTTGTTCTGCTGTTCGTCGGCGGCTTGGTGACGAGCTACGACGTCGGCATGGCCGTTCCCGACTACCCCACCACCTTCGGCCAGTCGATGGTTTGGTACAATTTCCTGCAAGACTCGCTCGGCGTCAAACTGGAACACAGCCATCGCCTGATGGGCATGACGGTGGGCATTGCCGCCTGCGTCGCCTACGGCATCAACTTTTTTACTGAACAGCGGAAATGGGTTCGGCACTTGGCGACCGCCGTTCTAGCCGGCGTACTGATTCAGGGTCTGCTCGGCGGCTTCCGCGTTCGACTGAATGAATTGATGGGCCGGGAACTAGCCCTCGTCCACGGCTGCGTGGGACAGGCGTTCTTCGGCGTCGTAGCGGCGCTGTCGCTGGTTACAAGCCGGCGTTGGTCGGCGACCGGACGGGTCGTGCCCGAGACTGGCGCCGCGCTGTCTAAGTTGACGCTGCTCGTCACCGGCCTTCTGTACTCGCAGGTTTTGTTCGGCGCCGCCGTTCGGCATCTCGGCCACGGTTTCTGGCTGCATGCCACGATCGCTGGTGCGGTGTTCGTCGCCGCGTTGGCCCTCGTCGTCTTCGCGGCAATGGACGATCGCGCCCGGCCGAAGGTGCTGCCGGGCGGACTCGTCGTCGTCGGCTTGATGGTCGGCCAAGTGGTGCTGGGCGTCGCCGCGATGTCGCTGACCGGATTGGCGGCGCCGGGCGCGGGCGGCCCGACGACCCACGCCGAGGCGCTCGTCACCGCCGGCCACCAGACCCTAGGGTCGATACTGTTTGTAAGTTCCTTGCTCCTGACGCTATGGACGCACCGCACCCTCGACGTCTCGACGGCCGACGCCGTCGCGGCGCCCGGGCGGGCCGTCGAGTCCGCGGAGGCGGTGGTATGAGTCTGGATAAGATGGCGGCGAGCGCCGCGTTGCCGACCGTCGACGCCGCGGTGCCGTCGCTGGCGGCCCGTTCCGCCGTCTACGACCGCCTGTGCGACTACGTCGAACTGACCAAGCCGCGCATCGCCCTCATGGTGCTGCTGACGACGGCGGTCGGCGCGTTCGTCGCCGCCGGCGGCCGACCGGAGGCGTGGGTCGTCGCCCATGCGGTGGTCGGAACCGCGCTTGTCGCCGCCGGTTCGTGCGTTCTGAATCAAGTGATCGAACGCAAGTACGACGCGCTGATGCGCCGCACCGCCGACCGCCCACTGCCCGCCGGCCGCATCGACCCGCTGGACGCCTCGCTCTACGGCGGGTTCCTGGCGATCACGGGCGCGTTCTATCTGTCGTTCGCCAGCACGCCGACGGCCGTGTTGTGCGCGGCGGCGAGTTTCGTCCTGTACGTTTGGGTCTACACGCCGATGAAGCGGTTCACCGCGTTCAACACGGCGGTCGGGGCGGTGTCGGGGGCGTTGCCGCCGGTCATTGGGTGGGCGGCCGCGACGAACGAAATCGGCTTCGGCGGACTGTTCTTCTTCCTGCTGCTCTTCGCCTGGCAGTTCCCGCACTTCTTCGCCATCGCGTGGATGTACCGCGACGACTACGCCCGCGGCGGCTT
>JBOFFD010000914.1:0-3916 GCA_051648425.1 Planctomycetia bacterium | reverse complement strand
ACGGCAACGGCCGAACCAACAGAAACCGCGCTTCGCGCGAAGCGAAAAGCGCCGCGTATAAGATGATGCCGGTCGAGAAAACGAGCATCACCAAGAGCGACACGAA
Source organism: Planctomycetia bacterium (assembly GCA_051648425.1). GTDB lineage: Bacteria > Planctomycetota > Planctomycetia > Kolteriales > Kolteriaceae > JBOFFD01. The sequence goes on along the minus strand of JBOFFD010000914.1, from coordinate 3,810 downwards.
GAAGAGCGAAAACAACATTTCCAGGATCAGACCGCCCGTCATGCGGTGCAGCGCCAGGAATTTGAATCCTTCGCGGAACATCGCGAACAGGCCGAACCAAAAGAGCAGACTGAATGCGATGATGACCGCAATGCGCAGCCGCGACTGCGCCATGTGAGACGCCGCGGTGTTCACGAGCAGCCGCCAGCGCACGCGCCGCAGCCCCTCGACCGTGCGCATCGGCAGCTCGCCGACGGCCCGCCGGCCCCCCGCCCCGCCCTCGGGTGCGGTTCCTTCGCGGCCGTCGCCGCGACCGTCGTCAAGCGTTGCGTCCGGGTTCAGCGCCGTCATGGGGCGGCCTCCGTCGAGCCGGCGGCCGCCGCCGTCGCCCCTTCGAGTTCGGCGCGGGCCGTCACGTCGAGGAAGTAGTCTTCCAGCGAGACGTCGGCCCCCGCCTGCGCGCGAAGTTCGGCCAGGGTGCCGCACGAAATGAGTCGGCCGTGGTCGATGATGCCGATCCGATCGGAGATTTCCTCGACGATGTCGAGCGTGTGCGTCGACATGAAGACCGTCGTGCCGTCCTCCCGCGTGATGCGGCGCAGCAAATCCTTGACGATGCGGGTGCTTTTCGGGTCGAGGCCGACCATCGGTTCGTCGACCACCAAAAGCAGCGGCCGGTGCAGCAAGGCGGCGGCGAACGTCAACCGCTGCCGCATTCCGTGCGAGTAGGTTTCCGTCAGGTTGTCGATGAACGAATTCATGCCGAACGTTTCAGTCAGTTCGTCCTGGTACGGCTTGCTCGCCTTCTTATCCAAACCGTAGATGTCGCGGGTGAACTCCATGAATTCCCGACCGGTCAGTTTGTCGTACAGGTACGGCTGATCGGGCACGTAGCTCAGTCGGCGCCGCGCCTCGGCGGCGTCGCCCGCCATGTCGAACCCCGCCACCCGCACCGACCCGGAAGTCGGCCGCAGCAGCCCGGTGATCATTTTGATGGTGGTGGTCTTACCGGCGCCGTTCGGTCCCAGACAGGAGAACAACTCCCCCGCCGCCACCTCCAGATTAAGATCCCGCACGGCCAGCTTGTCGCCGTACCGCTTGCAGACGTTTTCCAGTCGAACCCGCGGTTCCGACGCTTCGCCGCTCATTCGTTCCTCCGTCGACGGTTCGCCGTCGCCCTTTCTTAGACGAATCTGAAAAGACCGCCCGCCGTGGGGCGTCAACCACCCGCCGGTCCGCCGCCGATTTCCCCCGGCGGCGGATCGAGTTCCAAAACCAGCGGCTGGTCGCCGACGAACGGCGTCTCTTGCCGCAGCACACGGGCGTCGGCCACCCGCACGTACGCCGTCGCGACGCCGAACCGGTGGCGGCTCTTCACCACGTAGGTCGGCCACGACCGCCCCTGCCACGACAGCGGTTCAATGCCCACCACTTCATGCGTTATCACCTCCACCCCGCCCCCGACGCCCCCCAGCAACGGCCCCAGCACCTGCCGCCGCACCATCGCCGACGGATCGACCAAGCTGGTCGTCCAGCGTTTTCCCACGCGCAGTTCCGGCAGCCGATCCAGCGACCCGAAGCTGTCGACGAAAACCGCGTCGGGATCGAACGGCACCTCGAATTCCGTGAAGCCGGGAACACCCTCGACGGTCACCTTCAGATTGCGACCGTCTTCGTCGACGTTGCCGATGGCGGCGGCGGTCAGCGACGACCCTTCCACCGCGAATTCGGCTCGAAAGCGCTTCAGCCGGCCGGTCGGCCCCACGCGGATTTCAAACTGAAGAATGATCGTCGACTTGCCGTACGGCGAGTTCGGCAGTAAGAGGCCGCTGGCGAAGGTGGCGCGGGTCGTCGAAATGTAGCCGCCCGACTGCCTCGCCCGCAGGAACGACGTCACCGACCCCGACGGCTTGCCGTCGACCGAAATCGACCACCGCGCCGGTTCCTCCACCGCCCGCTCGGCCAACACCCGCCGGTAGTCTACCTCGCCGATGCCCAGGCGGGGCAGCACGTCGCGCTGCACCAACAGGCCGGTCATGAACAGCCAAAACGCCACGATGCCGGCCGCGGCCCAGGGATTCGGCATGAAACGACCTCCATCGACGACACTTCGGGGTACGACGGCGGCCGCCGTTCGGATGCGGCGTCGTTCCACTGAAACTTTTGAGTACCGTCGGATTGTACCGTAAACCCGTCGGACGACGACTTGAACAAGTGCGGCCGTTGGACGTGCTTCGTCGTGAACGCGACGTGAAGGAATACCGCCGCGGACCCGCTACGGTTTCACGCGACAGGCCGTTTTCACGATCGGCGACGGCGGGTGGTGAAGACTTCGTCGCGTCGTTGGTCGTTCGTAGGGAACGGGACTTTTTAGTTGCGACTTTCGCGAAACACCGATGGAGGAAGGCCGTGAAAATCGTTGAAGTGGCCGGCCGGGACGAATAGTCGGTTACTTGGCCAGTCCGCCGGCGCGCTCCGCGACGCCGATGGTGATTTCTTCGCTGCCCACCCGCGTTCCCAGAAGCCACATGCGGGCGACGCCCTTTTCCAGCAGCACCGTCGGGGCCAGCACTTGGCGGTCCGCGAAAGTTCCCTTTTCCGGACGGACGATCGGCTCCTTCACGACTTCCCACGGACCGAACGGCGACGATCCCTTCGCCAGACCGACGACCCGTTCCTCGTCTTCCAACCCGGTGAAGAACAGCCGCCAGCCGTCTTCCGTCTCGACCAACGCCGGCTCGGCGACGCCGTCCTTCGCCCACCGGCCCACCGCCGCCCCTTCTAAGACAGGTTCCACGCGACGCTTCCAGCTTACCCCGTCGTCGGAGGTCGCCCCCAACAGTCGCACCCCTGGAACCTTGCCGGAATAGGCGTGGCCGCAATAGACCATCGCGTACCCCGACTCGGTCTTAACCACCACCGGACTGTACAGCGCCTCCGCGTCGAACGAGTTTTTCACCGGCGAGAGCGCGGGGCCTTTCCCGATCCGTTTGAAGCGGACGCCGTCGGTCGAGACGGCGATTCCCAAAGCCGCCGGGAAACCCTTGGCAGGGTCGCCTTCGTCGCGATAGCCGGAGTAGTAGAGCCGAAACTCCTTGCCGACCTTGACGACGAACGCCGACTCGAGGTTCTCGTCCCACTCGCCGTCGCGACCGTTCAACACCAGCCCTTTCACAAGGGCGTCGGTCCGTACCTCGGACCAAGTCCGGCCGTCGGCCGATTCGGCCAGGCACAGCACGGTGCGGCCGGTTTGAGGGTGAAGCCCGGTGTAATACATCCGGTACCGCCCCTCGTGTCGCAGCACGGTCGGGTCGGAGGCGCAGCCATATTGCCCGGAAAAGACCGGCTTGGCCGAGACCTTCCAACCCGATGCGGGCGCGCCGGCGAGTGCGGTCCGCGAATCGCCGAGAATGAAGCAAAAGAGGCATGCCGTTATTATGAAACACTTTTGCATTCGACCCTCCCTCTTAGAGCGTCGCGACGCGGTTCGTTATTCCGGTTACTTGCCGCTCGATTCCTGCCGCGTGACGATCGGCACGTAGCCGATTTCCATGCCTTTCGGCGGAGTGACTAAGACCGCCGGGTCAAGATCGGCGAGCGAACCGACCGTGGGCGGCGGCAGGTAGTCGCGGTCCTTGGTCCAGTTCTTATGAAGCAGCTCCACGCGCTTTTGCAGCGTCGCCCGCTCGTCGTCGGTAAGATCGGCGTTTTGCAGGGCGGGTTGGTCGGCGAAGCGATACCAGTAATACGTCGCGACGCTGCCGTCGCCGAGCTTCGCCACGAACGGGCCGGCCGCCGGCCCCGGCTTTTTCCAACTGCTTTCCGCCTCGT
>JBOFFD010000913.1:0-2907 GCA_051648425.1 Planctomycetia bacterium | reverse complement strand
AACTACGCCTCCAGCGACTCTGCCTTCTTCGTTTCGCTCGACACGAACGTCAACGGCGACTTTAAGACGACTCCGCAACTGGGCGACGCCGACTACGCCCTCATCCTGCGGGTCCGCAACGCCAGCACGCTGCGTACGTTCATGGAACTCGACGGCGGGACTACCCCGGCCCGCACTCCCGACGGCGTCGAAACCTCTGAAGAAGCCCTCACCGCCTATACCACGCTGCTCGGCTTCAACAACGCCATCAACGGCACTCCGGCCGGAACCCGCGTGGAGCAGTTGGGCACGTCGCCGCCTCCCGGCTCGACCGATACCTCCAGCCTCAGCGTCTTCAACCAACCGCCCAACGCCCCGGCCCTAGGGTCGGCGTCTTTGATCAACACCGCCGACACCCGCGCCACCTCGGCCGTCTTCGTTGGCGACGGTTCCCTTTGGACAACCCACACCGTCGGCGGCATTACCGGCGCCAACGCCGGAGAATCGGTTGTCCGCTGGTACGAGTTCCGCGTCGACGCCAATTCGCCGACGCAGTTGGCCTTCACCACCGAGCCGATCCTTCGCCAACAGGCCGAGATCTTCGACGACACCATCGACCCGAACTTCGACCCCCTTGCCGACGACGGCGTCGTCTTCTCCTACGCCCCCGGCATCGCGGTCAACCAATTCGGCGACATGCTGCTCAGCTACGCCGCATCGGGACCGCGCACCTTTATCGGCGCCTACTTCACCGGCCGCGGCGTCGGCGACCCGATCAACACCACCGTGCGGGTCGATGTCGCCAACGGTGTCGGGGTCTTGTTGGAAGGGCAGGACTCGTACAACATTCTTTATGACACCGCCAGCCTCAACCCGCAGTTCGATTCTAGCGCAAAAACATTCTTCTCGCGGGTCTGGGGGTTGACTTCCGGCGTGGCAATCGACCCCGCGCTGAACGTCAATGGCCGCTTCTGGCTGTTCAATGCCTATGCTGACCTAATCGGCGACGGCGGCGACGAAACGAATACCATTCCCGCCGGCCGGGGTTCGGGCAACTGGGAAACCCTCTGGGGTGCCGCCAACCTGCGCGGAGATCCGGGCATCTTGACCCCCAACCCGCCGCCGGGCACGCCCCCTGGTCCGGTCTTCCCGCCGCCGCCCACGCGCCGCACGCCGCCGACCATCACCGGCTTCGGGCAGAACGCCATCTTCGTCCTCGATGTTTCCGACAGCTTGCAGAAGATTAAGAACCGCGACTACAACGCCGACGGCGTCATCGGCGACCTCGACGACCCGAACGGCGACGACGTTCTGGGCACGCTCATCGACGCCCAGATCAACATCCTTCTGCAAAGCCTGTACAACCAGCCTGCCGGCACCGTCCTGCCGTCCAACGTTAGCATCGTCATCTACGCCGGCAATGCCGTCACCCTCGACCTCCGCCCGCAGCACGGCTCGCAGGCCTTCACCGGCCTCACCCGCGACCGCGACGGCGACGGCGTCTTCGATTTCGTGCAGACCCTGCGCACCATCCGCCAGGGATCCGGCGGCGACTTCAGCACCGGTGAAGTCGACGCCACCAAGACCTTCTACGCCTCGGCGGTGAACGCCGCCCGTTCCCTTGTACGACAGCGCCGCCGCATCGACCCAAATACCAGCACCAGCATCCACATCTTCTCTGACGGCTCCGGCTCGACCCGCAACATCGACGCCTTGTTGTCGAACCTGCGGCCGATCGACACCGTCTTGATCGGCCCCTATCAGGAAGTCGACCCGCGCACCGGCTTGGAGGATCCGCTGACCAGAGACTTCATCCGATTGTCGAAGGAACCGGCCGACCGCGTCAGCTTCAATGAACCGGCGGTCAGCATTCGCGACGGCGGCTTCCAACCGTCGATCGTCTTCACCGACCGCGACCCCGACCAGATCGTGGTGGATCCGCCGCAGACCAACCCGACGGTGATCGATCCGACGACGCCGTCGCCGGTGGTCAACAGCCGCGAGGCGAAGCGGAAAGCCGTCGCGCTCGACGAAAAGAGCGACGAAGGCATCGAGTGGTGGGACGAACTGGACGCGGTCAAACGCGGTCGCACCGGCCGAAGCTGACGACCGCCGGCGCCTAATTGTAGCCCTGTAAGGGCGGCCCTCTTACAACCCAGGGCGACGTCCTGGGTATAAGATGAAATGCGTACAGTCACCTCATAGCCCGCCGCGCGAGCCAGGGATTCCTACTCCGATCGCGGGACGAATTCGCAGGGAGCTCATGAATCCCTTGCTCGCGCGACGGGCTATGTTTCGGCGGCGCGTCCGACATACGTTCACGCCGACGCAATTCGTTTGGTTCGTGTTTCCCTGGGCTGTAAGAAGGCCGCCATTTCGGAGCTGGGATTCAACCCGCGGCGCTTCTGAAGATCACGCGGCGGCCGGCGGTCGCCGTTGGCGCTTCGGCGGCGGTTTCCGCGATCGCGTGCAACACGTCGGCCAGCACGGCGGCGGCGCGGGCCGCCGAGAACTCGGCCGCCCGCAGCATCGCCGAGCGCTGCATGCGGCGCAACCGGTCGCCGTCGGTCAGCAGACCGATCACCGCGTCGGCGACCGCGTCCGGCGCTCCGCCCGCGATCAGGCATTGCACGTCGTTGAGAAGCGGCTCGGCCGCCTCCAGCCGCCACGGACCGACGACCACGGGCGCCGCGCCGCAGGCGGCCGCTTCCAATGGGGTCGCGCGCTCGGCCTGGGCTTCGCACCAGTCCAGGAAGACGTCGACCCGCCGTAGCAGTTCGGCGGTTTCGGCCCGGCCGTCGGGCCGCGCCGCGACCGCGGTCGCCGGCCGGCCGTCCAATAGGTCGGGGGCGGCGTCGCCGTCCGGTCCCGTCCAAACGATTTCCAACCGCAGGCCGGCCGCCTCGGCGCGATCGACCACCCCCGACA
>JBOFFD010000912.1:0-4983 GCA_051648425.1 Planctomycetia bacterium | reverse complement strand
TGTTTTGAATGCCGCGGGCCACCCGCAGCGGCGCGACCGCCAGCGTCGCCCGACCGTAGGCTTCGGTGAGCGATTCGACCCAGCCGCGCAGCTCCACCCCCGGAACCCGGTTCAGCCGCGCCAGCGACGCCGGCGCCCGTCCGACGATTTCCAACGTCGCCTGCGGATAGACCGCCCGGATCGTCGGCCAGACTTCGTCGACGAACCATCGCACGCCGTCGCCGTTGGGCCGGTAGGTCAGCACGCCGACGAACAACAGCCGCGGCGCGTACGCCGGTCTTGGCGCCGTCGGCTTCGGGGGCGCGTCGAACGCCGGCATCACCGCCGCCGGGGGACGGTTCGTCACCGCCGCCGCCGACGTGGCGCCGGTCAAGGTTCGCAGCGTCGTCAGCTCGGCGTTAGTCGTCACGACGACTCCGTCGCGGCGGTCTACCTCGGCCTGTTCCACCCGCCGCACCCAGCGGCCTTCGCACCGGTAGACCGCCCGCCGCCAACCGCTTTCCAACGTCGCCAGTTGCAGCCATTTTTCACTGTCGACGTCGGTGAAGTCGACGATGGTGCGGGCGCCGACCGGCAGCAGATCGAGGTAGGGGGCGGTCGCGGAGGACGACGCGACGCCGTACTCGAACGTGTGCCGGCGGGTCCAATCGGCGATTCGGTTCCGCAACCCGGCGGAGTAGAAATACCAGCCGCTGAGGCTGAACGGTGCGAAGCCGCCGCAGACCCGCCGCAGCGGCCCGGCGCCGACGGCCGCCGCCAAAGCGCCGCGCAGCGGAGTTGGCCGGGCGAACGCCACTTCCACCACGTACTCGCGCAGCAGGTCGACCGCTTCCGGGGCCGGCCGTTTCGACGCCACCGACGCCAGAAACACATTGCATTCGTCGGCGAGGCTTTCCAGCGTCTGGAACGCGCGGATGCGGTCGCCGCCGTCGGGGGGCGCCGGCGGGCGGTGCGTCGCCAAGAGCAGGTTCGGCAGCGACGGCCGATAGGGGCGTCCAAACCAGTTCATTAGGCGGCCGCCTTCGCTGGAAAACCAGCATTGGGGGCGGCGAGCGTCGCCGCGCGGTGCCATTCCGCCACCGTCGTGAACGGCATCTCTTGCAGCAGGCGGCGAAGCCGGCGTTCGACTAGTCCCAGATTCACGTAGTGCTTCCACGACTTCCAACCCGCCGGCGCCAGTCGTGGCTGCCGGGGGTCGAGTTCCCACGGATGGAAGTAGACGACCGTCGGTCCGACGCCGTCGGCTTGGGACCGCGCGAGCAGCAACCGCCGGACGGCCGTCGGCAGCAGGCGGAGGTACGCGCCGCCGGCCACGGGAAGATTGACGCCCGCCACGCGGGCCGTCGAAATCGGCAGCACCCACACGGGTCCGTGCGACGTCTCGATCGTGTGTGGACTCCGCGAGCCGCGGCGCCGACCGTAGACCGGATGGTGGATCGGGAAGCAGCTTGAATCGCAGACGACGCCGTGCTTGGCGAGCAGTTCGTAGGCCCAGGCCGAGCGGTCGCCGATCGAGAAGCTGGGGGCGCGGTACGCACGGATCGGCAGGCCGGCGGCGTCTTCCAACGACCGGCACGTCTCGACCAAGTCTTCCTCGAACTCGGCCGGCGTCAGCTCGTACACCAGGCGGTGCCAGTAGCTGTGTGCGGCGATTTCATGCCCTTCGCGGGCGATTTCGCGGATGAGTTGGGGATGGCGGCGGGCGACCCAGCCGACGATGAAGAAGGTCGCCTTCGCGCCGGTTTCGGCGAGCAGTTCCAGGGCGCGGTACGTCTGCCCGACGACCCGCTGCGGGAAGCGCGGCCACGACGCGGGCGGGATCCACTTGGTGAAGCCGGTCACCTGGAAGGCTTCTTCGACGTCGATGGTGAGGATGTTCATGGCGTCGGGCCGTTCCGGTTCGCGTCGAAGTCCAGGATCGAACGTCAGGGTGGAAGTCCGCCCACCGTCGAGCCGGCCGACGTCAGGCGGCCGCTTTTCTTTCCACGATCGCCGCGGCGGGAGCCATCGGGCGTTCCACCGTCGGCAGGCCCAACACCCGGTGCAGCCACAGGGCTTGCAAGCCGCACGCCGCCCCCAAGGTGCAAAGGACGATCTTCACTTCGAGCAGGAACGAGGCGTGGTCGATGTAGTGAAGGTCGTAGGCCAGCTTCCGCCGCACGCTTTCCAGGTCGACGTCGGGCGGCAGATGCACTTGGGCCAGGCCGGTGATGCCGGGCAGCACCGCCAGCCGGTCGCGGTAGCCGTCGATTTCGGCTTCCAGCACGGTGCAGAACTCGGGCCGTTCCGGACGCGGACCGACCAGGCTCATTTCGCCGCGCAGCACGTTGACGAGCTGCGGCAGTTCGTCGACGTGGGTCTCCCGCAAAATCCGGCCGATCGGCGTGATTCGCGGGTCGGACGGAACCGCCCACTGCGGACCGGTCGTCTTTTCGCAGTCGACCCGCATCGTGCGGATCTTAAACAGTGTGAACGGCCGGCCGTCGCGTCCGACCCGCACCTGGGTGTAGAACGCCGGTCCGCGAGAGGTCAGCCGCACCAGCAGCGCGGCGGCCGCCACGACCGGAGCCGCCATCACCAACAGCAAGACCGCCGAGATCCTCTCGGCGACGGGTTTGACCACCCGATGAAGCCAGGAACCTTCGCTGGAAGTCGACACGCTGCATTCCCCTTGGAGTAAGACGCCGCTGCGTTGGAACGAGTCGCCAACAACGGGTCATCAACCGCGGGGGAAGTAAGCGCGAAGCGCCGTTTCGGAAGTCGAGATCGGCATGGCTTCGCCGCCGTGCAGCACGGCGCCGCAGACGTGGACGTCGAGCGAGTTCAGCCGCTCGCACGCCTCGGCCGCGTTCGGCAGCGTGGTGACGTTCATCTTGGTCGACAGCAGCACCGATTCGACGTGGCTGCTGACGTGCAGGGCGTCGGCGACGACCAGCACCGGGGCCGAGTCGATCAGCACGTAGTCGAAGTCGCCGCGAAGCTGTTCAATGAGGCTCTGCATGGCCGTCGAGCCGAGGGCTTGCACGGCCGGTCGGGTGTACTTGCCGGCGGCGACCACCGAAACGTTGTCGTATTCGGTGGGGACGACGACTTCGGCGGCTTCCAGCTTGCCCGTGAGGAACTCCGCGACGCCCGGCGCCGGTCGAACCTTGAAGGCGTGGTGGACGTCCGGGCTGCGCAGGTCGGCGTCGACGACGACCGTCTTGCGGCCGGCCATGCCCAGCGTGATCGCCAACTGGCAGGCCAGCGTCGTCTTGCCTTCGCCGGGAACGGCGCTGGTGATCTGAATGATGCGGGGGCCGTCGCCCAGCGTGTCGCGAAGCAGAATGGCCCGAATCTGGTCGGTCGCGTCGCGGAGGGCTTCCTCCGCGGCGGCGGCGACCCGCTTGTTGCGGCTCGGTCGACCCATGATCGGCAGCGTCGTGATCCGCCGCAGCCCCAACACTTCCGACAGCTCGCTGGTCGTGTCGACGCGGCGCTTGCGGTATTCCATCAAACCGACCGCGAACAGCGCCAGCCCAAAGAGACCCATGCCCGCCATCGCGGTGATGCGCGACTTGCGCACGTCGACGCCGTCTGCCGGGATCGACGCTTCCTGCACCAGCGTCACCCGCGGCTTCGATTCCGACTCGACCCGCTTGGCTTCCAGCTCCACGTACATCTTCTGCTTGGTCTTATCCATCGTGTCGAGCTCGCCGCGCAGCTCTTCCATTTCGTAAGACCGCATGCCGATCTTTTCCGCCGATCCGGCCATCGTCGTCATATCGCCGGTCAGAATCTTTTCCTGTTCCGCCAGAAGGTCGAACTGCCGCTGCGACGCCATCAGCGTTTCTTCGGCTTTCTTCAGGGCGTCGGCGCGAAGCACCTTTTCGATCGCCGGCTTGAGTTTTTCCTTGCGAAGATCGAGTTCCGACCGGACGCGGGCCAGTTCCTCGACGTAGGGCGCGGTGCCGCTTGGATCCTTGGCCTCCCGCTCGTAGCGGTCGATCAAATCCTTCAGTTGAGCGATGCGGTACAGACGGGCGCGGACGATGTGATCCATGTTCATTTCCACCGCGACCTGCTCGGAACTGATCGGCAGATTGGTGGTGTTCTTAGACTGGATCCGCATCGCCTCCAGCTCGACCTGAGCCTTCCGCTTCGACGATTGCAGCCGGGTGTGTTCCTTCTGCAAGTCGCCGAAATTCTCGATGGTGATCTGCTGCTTCAGCGTCAGGGCTTGGGTGTCGGTGGTACCCAGCGTGCCGGCGATCTTCTTCAGTTGTTCGCGCTTGTCGCGCACTTCCGCCTCTTTCTTTTGGTAGGCGGATTCGATCTCGACGATCGTCTGCTTGCGGGAGGCGACCTCGGCGTCGACCACCACTTGGAAGTAGGCGCGGCCGACGGCGTTCGCCAACGGCGCCAGTGCTTCCCGGTCGCTGCCGCGCAGCGTCAGCCGAACGACTTCGTTCGCTCCCGGCGACGTTACGTCCAGCATCTTCGACAGCCAGCCGGCGGCGTCGGCCTGGCTCTTCACCGCGGCCAGATCCTTCACTTCCGGATCTTTCAGCGCCACGTTCAGAACCTTGCGGCTCTTCAGTAGTTCCAACTGCGTCTTCTTGTAGTTCTCGAAGCGATGGCCGCCTTCGTTGGCGGCGAACACCAAGCGCGGTTCGTTCGTCGCGATGCGCAGCAACGTCGACGTTTCGTAGGTGGGGGGCACCACCACCCACGAGACGGCGGCGGCGGCGGCGCCCAGCACGGTGGCCAATGCGAAGGCGCTGGGCCAACGGCGCCCAAGCGCCTGCAACAGCGCCACCGGGTGCGGTACGCCGGCGGCGGCGGCCGCGGCCGAGTTGGGTCGGTTCGTCCAGCCGGCGGCTGCGTCGGCTTCACCAGTGTAAAGCGTCGGCAACGTGGTGAAGGCGGGTCGCGGGGTGGAGCGGCGACCGTCCTTGGTCGCAAGGCCGCTAAGCCCGTCGTTGTGCGAGAGGTTGGGAGCTG
>JBOFFD010000911.1:0-2123 GCA_051648425.1 Planctomycetia bacterium | reverse complement strand
CTTCCACCACGTCTGAAACGACCGCGACGGATCGCCGGCCGGCTCGATGTCGCCCGTCATTTCGAGGGCGTCCCACGAGACGACGCCGCCGACCTGCTGAAATGAAAAAGAAGTGATCGTCGCGCCCGACGTCAGTCCGAGGTCTTCGCCGGTGAAATGAAGCTGCTTCCATTATCCAGGGGTGGGAAGATCGCCGCGCCTCGTTTTCGCATTGTCGCCGATCGACGAGTCCGCCGCCACGGCCGGGTCACCCCGAGTTCCAAGGGACGCCGGCTTCAACGCATTCCGCGACGGGTGAACGTGCGAAGGAACCCTTCGACGAGAGCGGGGTCGCGGTCTTTAAGGCCCAAGCGGGCGGCATTCGCGGACAAAGTTAGGAAGTAGGCACGAGCGAGTTCCTCCAACGCCTCGGACGACGGGACGGAAACAGTATCGCGCAGTCCGACCATCGAGATGAAATGGCTGTTCGATTTTTCTGAATCACCGGCGCGGCCGGCGAGGAGGCCGGCCGCCAAGTGACCGACGGCTTGCGGGTCTTTGTCGTCGCGTTGGATTAATGTCTCGGCGAGCAACGAAGCGCGAGGAGCCGCCGGCTGTTTAAGATACATCCGCAGCAGTTCGACGGCGGCCCGGACGACGGCGTCTTCGTCGCTCTTATGCCATTCCAGCACCGCCCAAAGGCCGGCTTCGCGGTCTTCCACTCTGCCGTTCCGCGCGGCGATGAGCTGCATGAAGCCGTCCGTCTGACGCTGCAGGCGGGAAACGTCGGGCGGCGCGAGCGGCGGACCCTTGCCGCCGGCCCGGCCGCGCAGGTAGTCGGGTTCGCGTTCGGTCCAGCCAAGAGCGGCGCCGCCGAGAGCCGCGACGACGCCGAGTAAGACGACGACGAAGAGGTGCCGGCCGGGGTTCATGGCGACGGCGGCCATGTGGAACGCAAGCCCCGACGATCGTTTTTCGACCTGTTCGCCGGTCGCGGTGGAACTTGGATCGGCGGTTTTCCGCGCCGCAAGGTGTTCGGTCGACTCTCCCCGCGCGACGCCCGCGCGAAGCTGCGTCAGATCCTTCAGAAGTTCCTTGGCCGAGCCGTACCGTTTGTCGCGGTCGCGCTGCATCAATTTGGCTACGACGCGGACGAGTTCGGGCGGCAGTTCGGGACGAAAATCAGAGAGATTCGGCGCCTCGCCGCGCAAATGCAACAGCGCCACCGCCATCGCCGTCTCGCCCTGAAACGGCGGCCGGCCGGCCAGCATGTGAAACGAAGTGATTCCCAGCGAATACAAATCGCTGCGTTGGTCGAGATCCTTCCCCTCGATCTGCTCGGGGCTCATGTACAACGGGGTGCCGACGGTCACGCCGCTCTGCGTCAGATGGACTTCGTCGCGGGTGATTTGCTTCGCCAAGCCGAAGTCGGCGACTTTGACCTCGCCCTTCTTCGTCATGAGGATGTTTTCGGGTTTGATGTCGCGGTGGACCAAACCCTCTTCGTGCGCCCGTTGCAACGCCGAGGCGATCTTCCGCGCGACCGCCAGGAAACCGACGGCGTCGAACGGTCCCTTGCGCGCCAAATACTCCCGCAACGTCACGCCTTGGACGTACTCGAAGACGATATAGCGGCTGCCATTGTACTGACCGATGGAATAGACCGAGATGATGTTCGGATGACTGATGGGCGCGACGGCTTTGGCCTCGGCCTCGAAGCGGCGGATGTAGCCGACGTCGGCGGCCAAATCCTGTCTAAGAAACTTGACCGCGACGTTGCGGTGCAGCGATTTCTGTTCGGCGAGATAGACTTCGCCCATGCCGCCGCGACCAAGCAGTTTCAACACCTTCAAGTCGTCGAACTCTTCGCCGGTCAGGTCGCTGCGTTGCGACGGCAGCGGAGGAAGTTCTGCCTCCTTGGGAGCGGGTACCTCCGGTGGAAGCGCGGGAACTTCAGGCTTGGTAGCGTCGTTCGACATGGCGGCGCGCTTCTCCGGCCCAGTAGCGGGCTTGGGCGACGATCGGGCGGACGTGGAATCGGCCGGCGGGCCGTCTTAGACGGCGGCCGCCGGCCGTGGAGGCGCGTGTTACTTGGTGGCGGCGGCGAAGTGTTCCGCGACCTTGGTCCAATTCACCGTGTTCCA
>JBOFFD010000910.1:0-3565 GCA_051648425.1 Planctomycetia bacterium | reverse complement strand
AAACTTCGGCGACCTTCGGCTTGTGGTCGTCGCCGACGATCACGCTCTGACCTCGCAGCGCCAGAATGCCCCGACCCTTCTCTTCGTACAGGATGCCGGAGTAGGTGTCGCCCGACTCGAAGTCGGCCTGGTAGCCCGCAATCACCCACTTGCCGAGCTTCGCTTCGTCTTCGACGCTGCGGTACTGGATGCCGGAGTTGCCGCCGACGATGCGGTATTCCAGTTTCAGATCGAAGTCGGCCACCTCGCTTTTGCGGTAGATCAGGAAGGTGTTCCCCTTGGTGGGGTTCTCCGCCGTCGTACGGCCGGTGACGACGCCGTCCGTCACGGACCAGAAGGCCGGGTCGCCGTCCCAGCCGTCGAGCGTCTTACCGTCGAAGAGCGAAACCCAGCCGTCGTCGTCCGCCTGTAAGACGCCGGGCGCGACGAGCGAACCGAAAACCACGGCGGCGGCCGCCCGTTTCATCGCCTGTCTACGATCCATTGTTCATTCTCCTGAACCGTTGATGATCGAACGGGAAATTTTTGAGAACGCTTAGGCCGGCGCCCGCTTGGCGGCGTCGGCCGGCGGCTGCAGGTTCGGTTCCTTCACCTTCTTACCCACCGGTTCCTTCAGTTCGCGCAGCCAGATGTTGCGGAACTTGACGGGGTTGCCGTGGAACTGGAGGTGAATCGGCCCCGTCGGCGGGTGCTTCTTGTAATATGGGGCGCTGTCGTAGTCGGTGCCGCCCGTAAGCTCGGTGTGGTTCTGCACCACCACGCCGTTGTGCAGCACGGTGACGACCGTCGGTCGGGTCACGTCGCCGGAGTCGTTGAAGCGCGGCCCCTCGAAAATGACGTCGTAGGTTTGCCATTCGCCCGGCTTGCGGCAGGCGTTCACCATCGGCGGCTTTTGCTTGTACAGCGCCCCGGCCTGGCCGTCGAAGTAGGTTTTGTTGTCGTAATTGTCGAGGATTTGCACTTCGTACCGACCGAGGAAGTAGACGCCGCTGTTGCCTCGTCCCTGACCCGACCCCTTCACTTCGGACGGGCTGGCCCATTCGATGTGCAGTTGGCAGTCGCCGAACTTCTCCTTCGTTTCGACGCCGTTCTTCGCGGCGGTGGCGGCGCCGTCGGCGACGATCCAGTTTTCGCCCCCCTTCCACTGGGAAAGCGACGTACCGTCGAACAGCACCACCGCGTCGGACGGCGGCCCGCCCGCAGGCCCCGGATCGATCTTCGCCGGCTCCTGCCACTTGATCCCGCTTTGGTACTCGATCACCTCCGCCGCGCCGACTACGGCGGCCAGCGCCGTCGTCAGACCCACCGCCGACCACGTTCCGTAGGTCTTTAAGATCCGTTTCACGCCGATCATCTCAAACCCCTCCCAAGGCCTTGCGTTGATGATTTCTAAAGCGGTCCGAACGGCGGACTTCAGCGCTCTAGGACGATTTCCGTTCCGATCCCGAGTTCGGTGTAGATTTCCAACAGCAAGGAGTGCCGCACCCGGCCGTCGATCATGTGCGTCTTACCCACCCCCGCCCGCAGGCTTTCCAGGCAGGCTTCGACCTTCGGAATCATGCCGGCGTCGATCACGCCGTCGGCGATCAGCCGGCGGCAGTCGCGCGCCGATAAACTGGGCGCCAGCGAGTTTTCGTCCTTGCGGTCGAGCAGGATGCCGGGGGTGTCGCTGATGAACACCAGTTTCTCGGCCTTCAGATGCTCGGCGACGGCCGCCGCCGCCGTGTCGGCGTTGATGTTCAAGAGTTCGTCGTCGGCGTCGCACGCCAGCGACGGAATGACCGGAATCATCCCCGCGCTGCACATCTTAAACAGTCGCGGCGCGTCGACTTTCGTCACCCGGCCGACCCGTCCCAGGTCGATCGGCGCGCCGTCGTCGTCGGGCAGTTCCAGCTTTTCGCCGTCGAGCACGTTGGTGCTGTGGTAGTGCATGCCCATCGCCCAGCCGCCCAGCTTGTCGATGCGGGCGACGATGTCGGCGTTGATGGTGCGGGTCAAAACTTCGGCGACGATGTCGAGCGTTTCGGGGTCGGTGTAGCGGCGTCCCTTAATGAACCGCGGTTGGATGCCGGCGTTGTTCATCGCTTCGGAAATCGCCTTGCCGCCGCCGTGCACCAAAATCGGGCGGACGCCCACCGTCTCCATGAACACCACGTCTTGCAGCGTGGCTTCGAGGGAGTCGGCGTGTTCCAAGCAACTGCCGCCCAGTTTGATGACGACGAGGCGGTGGCGGAATTTGCGGATGTAGCCGAGCGCTTCGACCAGCGTTTCGGCCTTGCGGATGGCGGCGTCGAATGTTTTCCGCCCGATCGATGGGGGCGGTTCGGTGTCAAACGGATCTTGCAACGCCGGCGTCTCCGGGGGATCGGCTTCGGGATGGTCGAAAAAGCCGCCGTCCGCGCCGGCCCATCGTGTACGGGAAAGGTGGAAAATCAGACCATCCACTTCAAGGGCGGGTCGGACGACGGAAGTCGGCGAATCAATCCTCGCCGACGGGCTTCTTGCCGCGGCGGCGCCATGATTGCTATTCCAACTCCATTCCCAAGCCATTCGACGCCACGCTGAAATCGATCGTCGCCGAGCGCCCGGGCGACTTCGCCGCGTTGTTCGGTCTACCCACCGACGAACCAGCCGTCGCTCTCAACGTCGACCTGTCGTTGCTGACGGCCGCCACCGACGTGGCCATCGGCTTCGGCAAACCGATCAAGTCCGTCACCGACGTCAACTTCCAGAGCAGCGGCGACCAGACGCTGCCGAGTCGGCTGCATCTCTACAACGCCGTGTTGAACTACCGTCACGGCGTACCGGTGCGGACCGTCCTCATGTTGTTGCGGAAAAAGGCCGACGCGGAGAACCTCACCGGAAAACTCTTCTATGGCGAAGGGCGCGACCGCGTAGAATTCAACTACTGGGTCATCCGCCTTTGTGAGCTGGCGGTCGACGACTTTTTGAACGGCGGCCTCGCCGCGCTGCCGCTCGCGGTGCTGTGTAAAATGCCCGACGACCGGCCGCTGCCGGAAGCGTTGCGTGAAGTGGTGCGGGCGATAGAAAAACGGCTCGGGAAGGAAACGTCGCACTCCGACGCGCTGCGGCTGTTGAAGGCGACGAGCACGCTGGCGCTGATGCGGGTTCCCAAGAGCGCGATGGAAACGATCTTTGAAGGAGTCGGGGAAATGTCCCAACTGACGGCCTACGACGAAGCGATCCTGGAAGGCGAAATCAAGGGCGAAATCAAGGGCGAAATCAAAGGCGAAATCAAAGGGCGGCGCGACATGCTGCGGCGGCTGGGCGTCCGGCGGTTCGGAACCGTGGACGACGCCGAGGCGGCGGAACTCGCGTCGATCGACGATTTGGAACGGCTGGACCGAATGGCCGACGCCGTCTTGACCGCCGAGTCTTGGCAGGAATTGCTGGCGACGCCTTGATTCGGCCGGCGAGTCAAGAAATGAACCGACCGCGCCGGGGTCAGACGGCGCGGTCGGTGTCTTAAGGGGGGCGTCGCCGCCCGCCGGGTTAGGGGACGACTTCGTAGCGAGGGATGTTGCGGTCGAAGGTGTCGGACTGG
>JBOFFD010000909.1:0-7355 GCA_051648425.1 Planctomycetia bacterium | reverse complement strand
GCTGGCCGACGACTGCCAAGCCCGCGCCGAAACGCTGAAGGGATGGGTCTTCCGAGTCGCCATGAACGAGGCGCTGGCGCGCAAGCGGCGGGCCAAGATCGGCGACGCGGCGCATCGCAAAGCCGCCTGGACGATGCCGGTAAACGGTCGGCCGCCCGACGAAGCCGCCATCCGCGGCGAAACGATCGACAAGGTCCGTGCCGCGATCCAGCGTCTGCCCGGCGAACAGCAGGCCGTCGTCCACTCGCGGATCTACGAAGACAAACCGTTCGCCGAGATCGCGGGCGAACTGAAGGTCCCGCTGGGGACCGTTTTGACTCGGATGCGGCTGGCGCTCGAAAAACTTCGACGCAGCCTGCAACCAGGAGAGGAATCATGACCCGCCGACCCTCGACCCCCGAAAACACGCACGGCCACGGTCCGGGCCGTTCCGCCGACCTCGATTGGTCGGCGTTCCGGTATGCGGCCGGGGAAATGACCGCGGGCGAGGAAGCCGCTTTTGAAGATCGGCTAACCGCCGACCAGTCGGCCCGGGAAGCGGTGGCGACGGCCGTCGAATGGACGCTGGCCGTCTCGGCTGGCGCTGTCCGTCCGAAGAAAACCCGCCGTCCGTCCCGGTTCGTCGGCGCTTTCGGTTGGAGCGCGGCCGCCTGCCTGCTCGCCGCCGCCATCTTCGTTGTCGGCCGACCGCTGCCGATCGATCAGCCGAACGCCGCCTCGCCGACCGTCGAACGAGGATTTGAAGTCGCGTTGGCTTGGAGTGAACTTCGCGACGCCCGGCCGACCGACGCCGACGACGACGCCCCCGAGCCGACCGTCGTCGACCCGGAAGCGTTCGCCGATGCCGGCGTCGGCCCGGTGCTCGACTTCGACCGTTGGCAAGCCGAACTGGAAGCCCGCCTCGACGAAGAAGCCGACCCCGGCGAAGTTGCGGCGGGCGACGACGCCGCGCCGGACGGCGTCGTCCGCCTGCCCGGTTGGCTGTTGGCCGCGGTTTCGGTGGAAGCGGCCCCGACCGACGGTGCGACGTGGGAGTGATCGGCCGGATGAAGACCTGGATGCAACGGTTGCGGATCGTCGGCGTCGGTGCGGCTCTGGCCGCCGGAACCGCCGGTTCCACCCTCGCCGACGACGAGAAACCGACGAAACGGTCCGACGACGAAGCCGTCGCGAAATTCGAGACCAAGCGCCTGGAAAGACTGTTCAAGAATGTCCGCAAACTGGTCTTCACACCGGAGCGCGAAGCCGCCGCCTTGACCTTCGTCCGCCGGCATCATTCCGAACTGGCCGATCTGCTCGTCCAACTGAAACGCATGCAACCCGAACAGTACGAGACCGCCGTCTTAGAGATTTTCCAGGTGTCTGAGACGCTGGCGACCCTGAAGCAGCAGGACGAAGCCCGGTACGTGAACGCCGTCGACTTGTGGGTGGTGCGGTCGCGCACCGAACTTCTGCTGGCCAAGTGGTCCAGCCGCCCGGAAGACGACCAAGAGATAGAATTGAAGGGGCTGGTCGGCAAGCAGCTCGAGCTGGAGGCGAAGGAGCGCAAGTTGGAAGCCGAGATGCTGCGGGCGCGGGCGAAGAAGCTCGACGAGGAATCCGAGCGACTGCGCAGCGGCCGCGACAAACTTGTGGAGAATCGACTGCGGCAGCTTCTGGCGCAGGGGAACTTGGTCCGCAAGACCCGCAAAGCCCCGCCCGACAAGACCGTGGAAAAGAAGATCAAAGGCGACGCGAAAACCGACCCCGACCGGGGCGCGACGCCGTCGCCCTAACGCCCCCGAAGATCGACCAACGACGACCAACGAAGCACGACGACGAATCCCGTTCTAGGAAGAGGAAGACGATGATGCGAAACTGGATCACGGCCGGAGCGGCCGCCCTCGGCCTGGCCGTCGCAACGTGGACGCCCGCGGCCGCGCCCGTCGCGCCGACCGAAATCGTCAAGGAAATCGCGAAGCCGCCGGCGACGATCCGCCCGGCCAAGGTACGCTTCGCCCCGGAAGGCACCGTCGAGAAGGCCGACTTCCAACGCCACGTCCTGCCTGCAATGGGCCGACTCGGCTGCAACGGCCGGGCCTGCCACGGTTCGTTCCAGGGTCAGGGCGGCTTCCGTCTCTCCCTCTTCGGCTACGACTTCAAGACCGACCACGAAGCGCTCGCCGCCGGCGAGAAGCCCCGCATCGACGCGAAGACGCCGTCGAACAGCCTCATGGTGCGGAAGGCGCTCGACAAGGAACCGCACGAAGGCGGCCAGCGATTCGAGGAAGGAAGTTGGGAACACCGGCTCTTCCTGCGCTGGATCGAGGAAGGCGCCCGCTCGCCGCAAAGCCAGGTCGCGTTCGACCGCTTGGAAGTCCGGCCGACCGAAATCGTCTTCGCGAAGCCCGGCGAAACGGTGCAACTGCAAGTGATCGCCCATTGGGCCGACGGCGTCACGGAAGACGTGACCTGCCTCAGCCGTTTCCGCACCAACGACGAAGCGGTCGCCGAGATCGACGTCGACGGCAAGGTCGTCAGCCTGGGCAAGGGCGACACCCACGTCGTCGCCTTCTACGACAACGGCATCGCCTGCACGCAGGTCATCCTGCCGGTGGGCGACAAGGTCGGTCCGAATTACCCCGAAACGCCCGTCCGCACCAAGGTCGACGGTCTGATCGTCGACAAACTGAGAAAGCTGGGCGTCACGCCGTCGGAAACCTGCACCGACGCCGAGTTCCTGCGTCGCGTCAGCCTCGACCTGGCCGGCACGCCGCCGCCGCCGAAAGAAATCGAGACGTTCCTCGCGGACCGCTCGGCCGACAAACGGGCGAAGAAGATCGACGAAATCCTCGGCCGCCGAGACTACGCCGCCTGGTGGTCGACCCGCCTGTGCGACGTGATGGGCAACAACCCCAGTTCGCTCGACAACAACGGCTATTCGCAGCAGATGTCGACCGACTGGCACCGCTGGATCGAGAAGCGGATCGCCGAGAACCGGCCGTACGATGAAATCGTGGCCGACGTGGTGATGGCGAACAGCCGCAAGGAAGGCCAGGACTTCGCGTCTTACTCGGCCGAGATGTCTAAGATGTACGCGAAGTCGGCCGGCGGTAAGAAAGGCAACAAGGACGAACTATATAAAGACGCCAAGCCGGCCGACGCCGACAAGCCCGACTTCGCCGCGTGCGAGGAAATGCCGTACTTCTGGGCCCGCAGCAACATGCGGAAGCCGGAAGAGAAGGCGCTGAACTTCAGCTACACCTTCCTGGGCGTCCGCCTGGAATGCGCCCAGTGTCACAAGCACCCGTTCGACCAATGGACGCAGGACGATTTCAACCAGTTCACCGCCTTCTTCAGCACCATCAACTACGGCTATCGGCCCGAAGCCCGCGATGAGATGAAGAAGATGGAGGAAGCGATCGGCATTACGAAGAACGTTAAAGGCGGCGACGCCCGCCGGCTGCGGGAGAAGGCCTTGGCCGGCGGTAAGACCGTTCCGTTCATGGAAGTCTTCACCACGACGCCGCGAGTGAATCCGAAGGCGGCCGTCGCCAAGGGGAAGGAAAAGGCGAAGAACGCCAAACCGACCGCCCGCGTCATCACGCCCAAGCTGCTCGGCGGCGAGGAAGTGGTGCTGCAGAAGTTCGGCGACCCCCGTCAGCCGCTCATGGATTGGATGCGCGACCCTGGCAATCCGTACTTCGCCAAGGCGGTCGTCAACCGCGTCTGGGCCGCCTATTTCAACCAAGGCATCATCCACCCGGCCGACGATCTTAATCTGGCCAATCCGCCCAGCAACGAAGCGCTGCTCGACCATCTCGTCGACGGCTTCCGCGACAACGACTTCGATCTGAAATGGCTGCACCGCGAAATCCTCAACAGCGACGCCTACCAGCGCAGTTGGAAGACCAACGACACCAACGAATTCGATGAAAAGAACTACAGCCGCGCGGTCATCCGCCGGCTGCCCGCCGAAGTCGTCGTCGACGCGGTGCAACTGGCCACCGCCGGCAAGCTGGAACTTACCGAGAAGCTGTCCGACCCGAACATTCGGGCGATCGGTCCGACCACCGTCGGCGGCCGACGGGGGGTCAGCAACTTCGCTTTGACGGTCTTCGGCAAGCCGGCCCGCCTCACGCTGTGCGACTGCGAACGGCAGTCGGAACCGAACTTGTTGCAGTCGATCTACCTGCGGAACGACAACGAAACGTTCGGCTCGATCGACCGCGGCGGCGGTTGGCTGTCGGAAGTGAAGACGGCGTTGAATCGCGGCAAGGGACCATCGCCGGAAGCGGCCGCCGCCGTTCGGGCGAACCAGGAGCAGATGAAGGCGCTCGCCGAGAAATCGGCCTCCCTTCGCAAGGAAGCGGCCGAATTCGCCAAATCGGACAAGCCGAAACGCGAAGAGCGGGCGCGGAAGATCAAGGAGCGGATCGCTCAGCTCGACATGGAACAGGCCGAGCTGAAGAAGTCGCTGGCGGTCAAACTGAAAGAGATTCAGACGGCTCGGGAGACCGCCGCGCCGAAGATGGATCTGCGTCCCGAAACGCTGACCCGCGAGGCGTACCTGCGGGTGCTGTCGCGGCCGCCGACCGACGGCGAAGCACAAGCCGCCGGGTCGTTCTTCGCCGAATCGACCGACGCCGCCGCGGCGCTCCGCGACCTGCTCTGGAGCCTGTTGAACACGAAGGAATTCGTGGTCAACCACTAAGACGCGCTTCTTACGACTTGAAATCCGACGACCCTGAAACCGAAGGAATCTTAGAAATGGCGACTTACCGAACCTGCGACGGCCGGACCCGCCGCGACTTTCTGAAGGTGGGCGTGCTGGGCGCCACCGGATTGACGCTGGCCGACTATCTGCGGATGTCGGACGCCGGCGAAGCGAAGGCCGCCGGCGCCAAGTCCTGCATCTTCGTCCACCTCGGCGGCGGGCCGTCGCACATGGACACCTTCGACCTGAAGCCGAAGGCGTCGGCTGAGTTTCGCGGCGAATTCAACCCCATCGCCACCAACGCGCCGGGCGTCGAAATCTCCGAGCACCTGCCGAAGATGGCCAAGTGCGCCGACAAATACGTCATCCTTCGCGGCGTCAGCCACACCTTGGCCGCTCACGATTTCGGCACCAAATACCTCACCACCGGCAACCGGCCGCTGCCGTCGCTGGCCTTCCCCGGCTACGGCGCCGTCTTGACGAAGGAACGCGGCTCCGACCCCGAACTGCCGCCGTTCGTCGCCATCCCCCGCACGCCGGAAGTCGCCGGCTATCTGGGCGTCGAGTTCGCGCCGTTCAGCACCGGCTCGATGCCGAAGGCCGGCCAGCCCTATTCGGTCCGCGGCATTTCACTGACCGGCGGCAACACGATCGCCCAGGTCGAAAAGCGGCAGAAGCTGCTCGCCTCCGTCGACAACACGTTCGACGGCATGGACAAAAGCGACCTCTTGAACGGTCTCGACCGCTTCTCGGAACGGGCCTACAGCATCGTCAGTTCGTCGAAGGCCCGCGACGCCTTCGACGTCTCGAAGGAATCGACCAGCATTCGGCAGAACTTCGGCTCGTCCGACGTCGCCCAAAGCTGCCTTCTGGCCACCCGCCTCGTGGAAGCCGGCGTGCGGTTCGTCACCGTTTCGAGCGGCGGCTGGGACACCCACCAGAACAATTTCGAGAACCTGAAGACGAAACTGCTGCCGGCCCTCGACGACGCGCTGGCCGGCCTGTTCACCACCTTGGCCCAGAAGGGTCTGTTGGAATCGACCGCGGTCATCGTGACCGGCGAGTTCGGCCGGACGCCGAAGATCAACAAGAACGTCGGCCGCGACCACTGGCCCCGCGCCATGTTCGTGGTGATGGGCGGCGGCAGCATCAAGGGCGGCCGGGTTCTCGGCGCCAGCGACGATAAGGGGATGGGGCCGGCCAAAGACGCAATCACGCCCGACGCCGTCGCCGCCTCGCTCTACCACAACCTCGGCGTCGATTCGACCAAGGAGTATAAGACGGCCACCGGCAGACCGGTGATGATCGTCCGCGAAGGCCAGCCGATCAAGGAACTGTTCTCTTAAACCGTCCATCGACTTCACTTCGTTTCAACGACTCAGAGACCACTCTAAGACGTTCCGGGTTTCCAGGACGTCCGAAGGTGGTCTTTGAATCGTTCCATGAGCCGGCTTTGGTAGCGGTACGGATTCCAGGCCATGGCGACGCGGCGCGTCGGCGGGTCGACGACGAACCGGCGGTAGACGCGCCGCGAACCGAAGTCGAGCCGGCAGGCGCTCGCCGGCACGATGGAAACGCCGTGGCCGAGCGCCACCAATTCCTGCACCGTCGCGAGCTGGCTGGTCCGTTCCACCGCCACCGGCTGGACCGACTGCCGACGGCAGAACGCCGCCACCGTTTCGGAGAGGCAATGCGCTTCGTCCAACAAGACGAACGGATACGGTTCCAGTTCGCGCGCCGTCAGCGGTTGCACATCGACGAGCGGATGCCCGGCGGGCAGTACTAAGAACAGTTCTTCGTCGAACAACGGCTCCACTTCCAAGTATTTGTTCGGTATCGGTAGCGCCGCGACGAGCAGGTCGGCTTCGCCGTTTTGAAGGCGGCGCAGGGCGGCGTCGGTCGTTTCCTCGTGAAGCCGAACCTCGGCGAGCGGATGGGCGACGGCGAACGAGTGCAACACCGTCGGCAACAGAAACGGCGCGACGGTGGGGATGGCCGTCAGCCGCAATCGGCCGCCGGCGCCGTCGTCGGCGATCTCGGCCTTGGCGTCGTCGACCAGCGAAACGATCTGCTTGGTCCGCATGAGGAAGAGTCGGCCGGCGTCGGTGAGGGCCAGCCGGCGCCCTTGCCGCTCGAACAACGGCCGGCCGAGTTCCGCCTCCAGCGACGCCACCGCCCGGCTCAGCGCCGGCTGCGACACCGCCAGCACGTCGGCCGCCCGCGTGAAGTTCTCCACCTCGGCGACCTTCAGAAAGTAGCGCAACTGTTGCAGTTCCATTCCGGGGCGGTTCCTGTCGGCGGGCGGTCCATGCGTCTGGGTTATGGATGGTATGCCAGTTATGCGTTTTGCAAAGACGATTTGGAAGTCTACAGTTAAAGTATGGAGGCCGGCCGGGCGGATGGCGCGGCGCCGGTTCTTTGAAAGGAACAGCTCATGAGTCTTCGCGCAGCAGCACTGCTTTGCGTCGCCGTCGGCGGGGCGGCCGCCCCAATCACGGCGGACGACCCCAAACGACACATCTTGACGGAAGACGGCGGTCAACCGGTCGGCGACAACCAGAACTCACGCACCGCCGGCCCCCACGGCCCGGTCACGCTCGACAACTTCCATCTCATTCAGAAGCTGGCCCGCTTCGACCGCGAACGGATTCCCGAGCGC
>JBOFFD010000908.1:0-3605 GCA_051648425.1 Planctomycetia bacterium | reverse complement strand
TCTGCCCAGCCAGGCGCGGATCGTCGGTCGGCCGGCCCGCAACTTCGTCCTGCGGGTTTTGGAAACCAACGAATCGCTGAACCCTAAGAAGCTCAAAGGGACGACGGCGGTCATGATGCTGGTCGACCCGACCGCCCGGTTGTCGCAGAAGGCCCTCAGCCAGGTGCTGGCCTCGATTCCCGCCGACAAGCAGAAGATGGTGAAGGTCTTCGCGGTCTGCACCGCTTCCACGCCGGAAGACGTGCAGGCGCTGCGCGACGCCGTGCCGGGCGACTACACCGTCTGCGCCGGGGTCGGCTTCGACAAAACCTACGGCATGGACGGCGTTCCCGCAATGCTGTTCGTCGACGCCGCCGGCTACGTTCGCAGCCTGTACGTCGGCCTCGGCCCCGAACTGGTCGACGGCCTGTCGACCGCGCTCAAGCGCTACGCCCCGGCCCCCGCCGACGTGGGCGAAAAGGCGAAGGAAGCGAAAAGCACGTTCCTCCGCTGATCCGGCGACGCACGAAACCAACGATAGCGAACAACCCCGACCGCTCGGCCTAAGCCGATCGGTTGGGGTTTTCTCGTTTTCCCACCGCCGCGCCTTGCCGGACGAGTCGGTAAAGACGTCTTGTTAGCCGCCGCTTTCCGCAGCGGCGCGTCCCTCGTTCGTCACGCGGTGGCAGCCGAAGAGCGAAGACGCGCCGCTGAGGAAAGCGGCGGCTAACGAAGACGCGGTCGGCGAACTAGCCGGCCGGCGGGGTCGGCCGCCGCGATCTTTCGTGATACTCCCAAATTCCCAATCCTCGCCGTCCGGTTCCCTGTTCGTTTGACGATCATCAATCGTGGACCTCCCCGGCTCGTCGAGCGGCGGCCGCCGCGACCCTCGCCTTTGGTCGTCCGACTTCGGTCTTTGCGGAATGTACCGGTCGTTCGTCGTTCGACGCGCCACCAGGGCCGCTCCTTGCAGACGACCGACGTCGACCGCCTGAAAGGACGGCGCTCTGTGTATGGCGATGTTCGTCCGCGCCTCGACGCCCTGTTCGCCGAACCGGGCGCCAAGATTCAGATCGACCTCGGCTGGGCGTTCTTCGCCGACGAGGCGGCCTGGAAGGCCCAAGACGAACTGTTCGACGAGATCGTCCGGCGGTTGACGGCGGAATTATCGGCGCCCAAAGCCGGCGAATTCGCCTTCCCGGGGGAGGACGTGGAAAAACACAGGGTCTGGCGGCGCGGCGGCGACGTGGTGTACGTCTTTCTGTCGTTCCACGACAACACCCGGATTCGTCGGCTCGTCGCCGGCCGATGCGACGTTGCGTCGGCGCCGCGAAAATCGGACGGCGACTGGTGGTCGCGGCCGTCGTGGTAGACGCCGCCGACCGCCGAAACCGTAATAATGTGTCAAAATGGGTGGGTAAGACGATGTCGTTCGGCGGGTGCGTACCGCCGCTGGTCGACGACGTCGCTCTTCAGAATTGGCCGGAGGCTCCTTTCATGTCTCTCTTCACTGATGCACGAAGTTCGGCCCGCCCCGCGCCGAAAATGGAACTGCTCGAGGACCGCTCGGTCCCGGCGACGATGGTGGAGTTCGTCACGCGGGTGAACATCACCAGCAATGTCGTCGAAGCGGGCGGCTCGCTCTACTTCGCCGCCAACGAACCATCGGGCGGCGGCGAGGAACTGTGGAAGAGCGACGGCACCGCCAGCGGCACCGTCCGCGTCGCCGACATCAACCCCGGCCTTAACGGCAGCCGGCCGGTGTTTCTGAACAATGTCGGCGGCAACTTGTTCTTCCTCGCCGACGACGGCACGAGCGGCCGCGAACTCTGGAAGAGCAACGGCACCGCCTCCGGAACCGTCCGCGTCGCCGACGTCAACCCCGGCATCGGCAGCGGCGTCCCGTACTACACCCGGCCGTTCGTCAACGTCAACGGCGTGGTCTTCTTCCGCGGCGACGACGGCACGAGCGGCGCCGAGCTTTGGAAGACCGACGGCACCCCCCAAGGCACGGTGCGCGTCGCCGACATCAACCCCACGGCCGACGGCAATCCCAACAGCTTCCTCAATTTGAACGGCACGCTGTTCTTCAGCGCCAACGACGGCGCGACCGGCTCCGAACTGTGGCGCAGCGACGGCACCGCCAGCGGTACGGTGCGCGTCGCCGATATCAACAACGGCGCCGCCAACAGCACCCCGTACTACCTCACCAACGTCAACGGCACGTTGTTCTTCATCGCCACCGACGCCGTCGGCGGCCGCGAGCTGTGGAAGAGCGACAGCACCAGAACCGGCACCGTCCGCGTCGCCGACATCAACCCCGGCATCGTCGACTCGTTCCCGACGCAACTGACGAACATCAACGGCACCCTCTACTTCACCGCCGACGACGGCACCAGCGGCCGTGAGCTGTGGAAGAGCAACGGCACGTCCAGCGGCACCGTCCGCGTCTCCGATATCAACCCCGGCATCAACAGCAGCAACCCGTTCTACCTGAAGAACGTCAACGGCACGCTGTTCTTCACCGCCAGCGACGGCTCGACCGGGGCCGAACTCTGGCGCAGCGACGGCTCGGCGTTGGGCACGGTGCGGGTCGCCGACATCAACCCCGGCATGAACGGCAGCGAGCCGCGGTTCCTGCGGGCGGTCGGCGGCAGACTCTTCTTCGCGGCGAACGACGGCACGAGCGGCGTGGAACTGTGGTCGACCGACGGCACCGCCGCCGGCACGATGCGCGTTGCCGACCTCAACCCCGGCATGAACGGCAGCAATCCCGATTCGATGGCCGAACTTGGCGGCAACCTCTTCCTGAGCGCGAACAACGGCATGGGCGTCAGCCTGTTCCGCGTGTTCGACCCGGCGACGCCGCCGCCTCCCCCGCCGCCGCCACCTCCCCCGCCGCCCTCGCCCCCGGTCGATAACTTGGCCCCGGTGCTGCGGACGACCGGCAAGGCGCCGAGCCTCTCCGCGTTGGGGACGCGCGGCGGCCTGCGAATCGACGCCCTGATTCGCGGCCGCGTCTCCGACGCCCGCGCCGTTCTGCGCGGCGTCGCCCTGACGCAACTGCGCTCCACCGGCCGCAACATCTTCGAGTTCTCGACCAACAACGGCCGCACCTGGCGGCGGGTGACGGGATCCGTCTCCGACAGCCGTTCGCTGTGCCTGCGGTCGCAGGACCGGCTGCGGATGCGGCCGGGCGTCGGCGGGGCGGGCCGGGTGCAGATGCAGTACCGCGCCTGGGACCAGTCGGCCGCCCGCGCCGGGACGTACGGCAGCACTCGCGTCAACGGCGGCACGACGCCGTTCAGCCGCGAGCGGGCGCGGGTGGCCGCGACCGTCCGGCCGCGCGTCAGCCGGTCGGCCGACGTCGCCCTGGCGGCGGCCTTCGCCGAACAGCGCCCCGCCCGAACCCTAACGCCCGCCGCCGTCGACGCCGCCCTGCTCGACGCCTTCGCCGACGACGAATAACCCCGCTCGCTCGTCGCCTTTCTTTCGTAGGGCGGACCTCCCGGTCCGCCCGAATCTCCCCCGAGGATTCCCACACCGAACCGATTCATCCCCTCCAAGTCACCGCACGGCCTACCTCGTTCGCCGCCGCTTTCCGCCGCGGCGCGGCCTTCTCGGCG
>JBOFFD010000907.1:0-4726 GCA_051648425.1 Planctomycetia bacterium | reverse complement strand
CCCCCGGCGTCTCGTCGTACCTGCTCGCCGTCGACGGCGCCTCGACCGTCCCGCTCGACCAGAAGGTGTGGGACGTCGTCGAAAAGAACCAGCAGTCGGTCGTCTTTCGCACCACGGCGCTCGAAGGCCGGCTGCAAATTGAAAAGCGGTTCGGCCTGAAGCCGGGCGAGCGACACATTACGTTGGAGATCGCGCTCAAGAATCTGAGCGGCGCCAAACTCGACGACGTCCGCTACCGTCTTACCGGCGGCAACGGCCTGCCGATCGAAGGCGCGTGGTACACGCAGTACTTCCGCAACGTGGTGGCGCTGTTGACGCCAGTCGGCGGCTCGCCGACCATGCAAGAGCAGCGGGCCGACGTCGTCGCCGATACGGTGGTCGCCCAGAAGCAACTCACCGAATACAGCGCCGGCCGGCTGCACGCGGTCGGCGTCGTCGATCAGTACTTCGCGTCGATGGTGATGCCGATGGTCGGTCCGCAGGACGAGCGCATCGTCCGCGTCGCCCGGCCGCAGCTTCTGGGGCTTCCCCACCCGCGCAAACTGCTTTCCAACGTCAACGTCGAACTCGAATCCGAACCGGTCGAACTCGATCCCGGCGCCGAGCGGGTGCACGCCTTCCGCTTGTTCAACGGCCCTAAGAAGGAATCGGTCCTCGGCCTCTACGAAGATTACAATCTGCCGCTGCTGATTCAGTACACCAACACGCTCTACGTCATTCCGACGGCGTTCGTTTCGCAGGTGATGATCCGCATTCTGAATTTCTTCCACGGCCTCGTCGGCGACTACGGCCTCGCCATCATCCTGTTGACCATTTCCGTGCGCCTCATGATGTTCCCGCTCAGCTACAAGCAGACGGCGAGCATGCTTAAGATGCAGGAACTGGCGCCGCAGATGAAGGAAATTCAGACGCGCTACGCCGACGACAAGGAGAAAATGAACCGGGCGGTGATGGACATGTACGCCGCCAACAACGTCAATCCGTTCATGGGCTGCCTGCCGATCATGCTGCAGATCCCCATCTTCATCGGCCTGTGGCAGACCCTGTACAACAGCTTCACGCTGCGGCAGTCGACCTTCCTGTGGGGCTACACCTGGATCGACAACCTCGCCGCCCCCGACCAGTTGTTCCCGTTCGGCTTCGACTTCCCGTTCCTGGGGCCTTACTTCAACCTGCTGCCGATCCTCACCGTCATTCAGATGATGATGATGTTCAAGATGATGTCGCCGCCGGCGACCACGCCGGAAATGGAAGCCCAGCAGCGCATGATGTTCATGATGATGCCGATGTTCGGCCTCATGGGCTACTGGCTGCCGGCCGGCCTGTGTCTGTACATCATCACCAGCAGCCTGTGGAGCGTGCTGGAACGGCAGGTGATGCCGAAGCCGGCGAAGAAGACCACCGACGGCGCGCCAGTGGTGGTCGTGCCGGCCAGCGCCGAATCGCGCAACGGCGCGGCCGACTGGATCAAGGCGCCGCCGAAGGGTAAGAAGTCCCGCCGTTAAGTATTGCGGGCTTCCGTCACCAACGACGCAAGGCGTCGTAGACGCCGGCGGCGGGGCGGCGGTCGAACAGGAAGCCGGCCAGGTCGCCGACGGTGAAGCCGCGGGCGGCCAAGCCGGCGGCCAGGGGCGGAAACTCGGCGTGGACGCGAGCGTCGTCCCACGGGAAATAGTGCATCGTCTTACCCGCGCGCGTCGCGGCCAGCCATTGTAAGACGCTTTTCAGTTGCACGTCGCCGGCGAAGACGCCGCAGCCCCAATTGCCGGTGGCCAAGTCGGCCGGCGCTTCATCGACCGCGAAGCCGGCCGACGCCTTCCGCAGTTCCCGCAGCATCAGCGCTTCGGTGAACTGCTCCTCCTGTCCGCCGTCGCGATAATCGTAAGCGTCGATCGCGGTGATGGACGAGGCCAAAGCGCCGTCGGCCGGCCGACGGGGGGTCGGGTCGACGTACGGGCCGCCGAACTCGAAGGAGCCGGCGTAGCCCTTCGGCGTCGAAAACTGCTCGACCCCCAGGAACACGACCGCTTCGTCGTCGCGCATCGTCGGACAGAAAAGGCGGGCGGCCGTCAACTCCGGGCAGATGCAGAACATGATCTCTTCCTGCACGCAGCCGGTGGCGAGTGCCGAGCCGCCGACGCGGCGGTTGGCGAAGTCGACGCGGAACATCTGTTTGGCGTCGTCGATCGATTCCTTCAGGCCGTGCATGACGATCGGCGCGAGCGGGATCGGGCAAGCCCGCCAGTCGGCGGCCGAGCTGTTTTCAGCGGCGCGGCGCAGGAAGTGAATGGGCCGGTCCAGCGGGTCGCCGGCGGCGTCGCGGCGGCGCAGTTCGTCGAAGTAGTGGAAGAACATTTGCAGCTTGGCGATTTCGACCGACCCCCAGCCGTCGCCGCCGAACAGTTGGTCGAAGTTGATCGACGGCATATTCGACCCGCCGCGGGTGCCGGTGCTCGGCCGGCCGGCGTAGGTGCAGAAGAAGCCGTGCGCCAGAATGCACAGGCACTGCCGTTGGGTGAGCGTCGCTCGGCCGACGCCGTCCAACAACGCCACCGGCGGCAGCAAACGCGCGGTGTCCAGCGCGTGACGCCACACGAACGGCAGAACCCGCTCGAAGAAGCCGGGCGTGCGCCGCACCGCTTCATGCAACCGATCGAACGGCCGATATTCCGAAACGCGCCCGGCGGCGCGGACGGCGGCCTCCAGTGAGTCGGCGTCGCGCGGACAGGCCAGCACCGCCAACGCGGCGACGTTCGGCGTGGTGTTGACGGCCATGCGACGAGTCCTTCAATATCGCCCATTCCACAAACCGCGCCGTCGCCCTTACGACGACGGCAGGTTCGACGGACCCAACAGCCGACGCAACAGCGCCTCTCGCACTTCGGGCGACAGGTTGCGCAGGTCGTCGTCGCTCAGGCCCGCCAACCGCTGTTCGGCCGGCACGTGGGCCAAGATCTGCTCGACCGGTACGCCAGCCAGCCGCTCCTCGAGACTCGCTTTGCTCAACACCCGCCGCACCGTTTCCCGGTGCATTTCCAACAGCTCCTTCCCGACCACGTCTTTCCCCTCCGCTTCGTATCGTTCCACGAAATTCAACAGTAGTGTACTCGTCAGACCTGAATAAGGCCGAAACGCCGCCGCCCCGTATTTCGCCGCCTTCGCGTCGGCGCTGAAAAGGTGCAGTACCGCGTTATGCTCCATCAGCGGCAGTTCCCGCACCACAACCACCCGGACCGGGTTCGAGTAATACTTCGAGTCGTAGACGCCGGGGGCGACCGATTTTAATGCTCTCGATTTCAGTAGTTGGTGAGGCCGGCGGACGCAGACGGCGAACAGTTTGAAGTTTTCCTTGCGGACGACGCCTTCCGCCGTCGCCGCTGAAATCTGCTTTCGGAAGTTGACGTAGTGGCCGATCAACTCCTCGACCGCTTCGAGATCGAGCGCCTCTTGATAGGACTTGAACGTCAACAGATTATAGCGAGCGAGTTGCTCGAAGCCGTCCGGCGGCCGACGTACGGGCGGACCGGGTTGTGGACAGTGGATGACCACGTCAAGCAGTTGCTTGTGGCGCGAAAGGTCATGCTCGAGTTCGACCTCGACGGCGGCGTCTTGAAAAAAGTCTTGCCACGAAAGTCCGAAGAGCTTGTGCTACGGCAACGGCGAATCCATGACGCCGGTCCCTATTCGCCGAAACCGTTCGAGTCGACGATCACATCCCCGAGGCGCGGTTCCGGCGGCGAACGAAACCTGCTCGATCAACGATGGTTCCATTACACCACGTCGCGCGTCGGTCGTCTACCGTCTTCGGGAATCGGCCGGGTTTTCCATCGGAGCGGCGATGCGCGGTTCCAACAGCGGCGGCGTCGGCAGGAAGATCTCCGGCGCGGGGGCGGCGGGCGGCTCGACGGCCTCGGCCGGCGGGGGCGCCGGCACGGGTTGCAGATCCAGACCGTCGAACGGCGTCGGTTGCGGCCACGGCGCCGAGCGGTCGCCCTTGCGCCGCTTGGGAAACAGCCGTGGCGGCGCCCGGTGGTCCGGTTCGACATAGACGTAGTCGTCGGGCAGCAGCGTGAGCGGTTCCGTAGGCGCCTCGCGCGGTCGGAAATCGGGGTCGAGACGGAAGTTGTAGACCGTGGGCGGGGCGCCGACGGCCTCGCCGCCGCGAACCACCCGCAGCCGCCAGCCGCGCCGGCTGGGCGGGATGCCGATGCGGGCGAGCAGTTGCTCGATCGTTTCCCGGCCGCGGTAGGGCACCGCCTGGTCGCTGTGGTCGGCGCCGACGCCGAAGCAGTAGAGGAACTGGCCGGCGAAGTCGGCGACCGTCACCCGCCCCTGGGAATACGCGGCGTCGAGCCGGCCCAGCTTCTCGGCGGTCTCGTCGGCGGTGAGGCCGGTCACCCGCACCTTACGGCCGCCGGTGAGGTGAAGGCAGCCGTCGGTTTCGACGACGATGGTTTCCGACTCCTGGAGCGACGGCGCGGCGATCTGCAGTGCGTCGCCGGCGGCAAGCCGATAGTCGACGTCGACCGCCGGTTGAATGAGCGGCACCAGCGCCCGGCGGTAAGGAAGCGGCTGGGCGCGGGTTTGGGAACCGGCGCAGCCGGCGGTAAGGGCGGCGACGGCCAGTAGCAGGCCGAAGCCCACCGGCGGCGCGCGTCGTTCCCTTCGTCGCCCACGGGCCGCCGTCATCGCCACCTCGACGCCGATCGCCGGCGCGCCGTTCGAG
>JBOFFD010000906.1:0-4038 GCA_051648425.1 Planctomycetia bacterium | reverse complement strand
CGTAGATCCTCGGCCAGCTCGCCCGCCGTTTGATACCGCCTTGCGGGATCCGGCTGTAGGCATTTGCGGACGATCGCTTCGACGGCGGGCGAGGCGGCCGGCTGCAACGTCCGCACCCGCGGCGGTTCCTGTTGCCGATCGGCGATCATGGAGGCCAGGTCCATCGCGGTCGCCGTCCGCGGAACGTGGAACGGTTGTCGGCCGGTCAACAACTCGAAAAGAATCACGCCCACCGCGTAAATGTCGGCGCGGGCGTCGACCGGCGACGTGCGGTTCCAGAACGCCTCTAGGTGCTCCGGCGCCATGTACGGCAGCGTGCCGCCGATGCGGCCGGCGGCCGCCGCGTCCCACTCGCCCACCCGTTGGCTTAGATTGAAGTCCAACAGCAACGGTTCGCCGTCGGCCGTCAGCAGCACGTTCGCCGGCTTCAAATCGAGGTGCAGTACGCCCCGCTCGTGCGCGTGCCCCAACCCCTCGGCGATCTTCGCACCGATCCAGACCAGCGCGTCGACCGCCGACCGCGACTGCAACCGGGTCGCCGGCGCCCCGGCGTCCGACCGTCGCTCCGACGACTCGGCGACGTCGCACGTCTGCGTCGACACCTTGTTGAGCGGCGGCGTCGATAAACAGGGTCGGGTCGGGTCGTCGACGTCGGCCGCCGCCATCGCGCGACGGCTCGAGGTCGGACCGTGCCATGTCGACGCCAGCAGCTCGACGGCGGTCGACGGGAAGCCCGTCTTCGCCAATCCGCGGGCGAGGTCGCGCAGCGTGTTGGCGCCGAAAAAAGGCATGCAGATCGCTTCCAACGACCCCACGCGGTGAACCGAGTAGATCGGCACGATGTTGGTGTGTTGCAGCACCGCCAGCGTCTGCGATTCGCACAACGAGCCGGCCGCCACCTTCAGCACGACCGGTCGGTCCGCCAAATCGCCTTGTCGCGCCAGGAAGACCCGACTGAACGTGCCCCGGCCCAGTTCCCGCAAGAGATGGAAGCCGGCGTACGAGACGCCCGCCTTCGGCAGTGGATCGGGTTCGCGAAGCACCGCCGGCGGCTCGCCGTCCGACCGGTGTTCGTCGGTAGGTTCGTCGCAGCCTTCGGTCGCCGAAAACGAACCGCGCCGCCGCTCCGAGCCTACCTGTCTCTCGCCGTCGGCCCACGCCGTCGACTCGTTCAACCGTCGCAGCACGCTCGACGACTGCCGCTGCCGTTCTTCTTCTTCCTGAATAAGCCGGCGAAGGTCTTCGTCGGACCCCAGTTCGGGAAATTCGACGAAGTATTCCTCCGCACGTACGGCGCGGCGCGGCCGCCCGCGCCAGGCGTACTCCATGTCGACGCGCACGAGTTCGACCAACGACTCGACGTACCAGCCCGCTTCCTTTTCCGGCAGGAAACGCCGGAAATCGACGGCCGGGTCGTTACACCGCTCCGACTCGTAGGCTTCGACGATTCGATTGACCTGCACCCACGCCGGCGTCGTCCGTTCCGCCGACAGCGATTGCGTCACGGCGCGTCCCCCTCGCTCAATTTTTCACGCAGGGCCGCGCGAAAGTCCTGCAACACCCGTTCCACGCTCCGTTTGGAGCGGTCGGTCTTGCCGGCGATGTCGTTGACTTCGTGGCCTTCCATCCGCAGTTGGATCATCCGCTGCTGCATTTCGGGAAGTTTGGCCAACATGTCGTCGATAAGCAATCGCAGTTCGATACAGGCGACGTCTTCCAGGTTGCGGTTGGCGGGCGTGGCGCCGAACCATTTTTCGCCGCTGACGGTGGCCCGGACGTCGCGGCGGGCCGCGCGATGGTGGCTGCCCTGCGAATGGATTTTGTGCAGCGTGATGACGAACAGCAGCTTCCAGAGGTCGTCGCTGGCCGGCACGTGGTACTGGCCCGCCGCCGCCCGCCGAAAAAACGACCGAAACGCCGACTGCACGATGTCGTCAGGTTCCACCCGCGCCGAAAGATCCGACGCCGTCTTGTGTTGCGCCATCGCCCGCAGCCGTGTCGCGTAGCGCTGGTACAGGTAGGTGGCGGCCTCTTCTTCGCCCTGGCGGAAGCGGTCGAGCAGGATTTCGTCCGACTCCGCGCCAGTCAGCGCCGAGGGAACGGCCGAGGTCGCGTCGGTCATCATGTTCATCCGTTCCTCCGAGTCGGTCCGTGAATCCAAGGTGGAAGGCGAATTCCGCTGAACAATCCGCCACGAAAAGCCGAAAGATCGGACCCGAACGCCGCGCGACCGCCGTCGGTCAGCGTTTTTCCAGCTTTTGCAGCCGATCCTTCATTTCCTGGTTCGACTTCCGCAGATCGTCGACTTCCCCGCGCAGCCTGCCCAATTCCTCGTTCGGCGGCAGTCCGTCGACGATGCCGCGCCGAACGTTGCCGGCATGCTCGCGGACTCGGTCGTCCAGGTCGTTGCCCGCGACGGCTTCCACGTCGGCCAACACCGGCCGGGCGTCGTGGCCCAAGTTGCGCAGCGCGTCTAGCGCGGCCATTCGCACCCGAAACGTCTCGCCCGCGACCACCGCATCCGCAATTTTACGCATGCTGCGCCGTTTACGGGCGTCGGCCGTCGGCTGTCGCACCAGATACGTCGCGATCGCCCTCAGAGCGGCCGCCCGACATTCTCGCGGCTTACCGACTTCCGACCATTCTTCCAATACATCTAGCGCCTTTTCGTCGGACACGAACGCCATCCCGGAAAGCGCCGCTTGCCGAATCACCTCTTGGTGCGACGACCGCTCCAGCGCCGCCATAAGCGGTTCCAGAGTGAGAGTCTTCTGGACGCTCGCCAGACTCTCCAACATCTCGGCTTCCACGAAGTAGCTGGCGTCGCCCTCCTTGACCTTCTTTTCCAAAGCGCCGACGGCCGTCGCGTCGCCGACGAACTTCCCCAGCGCCTGCGCGACGGCGCGCCGCACTTTCGGATGCTCGTCCGCCAACCCGCCGACGAGCAGGTCGCGGGCGGCGTCTCCCCCGAATTCCCCCAGCGCCCGCGCCGCCGCCGCCCGACCGCCATGGAACGTGTCACCCTTCAGCGACGCCCCCAGCGCGTCCCGTCCGGCGGGCGTTTTCTCTTCTTGGAAGTGCTTCATCGCCCGCACCCGCTCGGCCAGCGTCGGCGCTTCCATCTGCGCCTTCCACCAACCCGCCGGCTTGGTTTCCTTCATCTCGCACAGTACCGTCAGGTCCGGATCGACCCGCACCAGCATTGGCTCGGCGGTCGTCGGCACGCGCAGAAACGCTTCCTTCGCGACGACTTCGATCTCCGACGCGATCGGCTCGGCGCCGGGAACGCGCACCTCCACTTTCAGCGGGAAGTGGAAGGCGTCGCCCGTCTGCGTTTGTTTCACCGTTATCAGCACCGCCTTGGCGTCGGCGTCGTAACTTTGATTCACTTCCACCACCGGGTGGCCCGGCCGTTCGGTCCAGTCGTGAAAGAACCGTTCCAAAGACCGCCCGGTCGTCCGCTCGAACACCAACCGCAAGTCGTCGGTTTCGACGGTGCGATGCCGATACTCCGTCAAATACTGTTTAAGACCGGCGAAGAACGCGACGTCGCCCACCCGCTGGCGCAGCATGTGAACCACCCACGCGCCTTTGGGGTACGAACGGGCGTCGAACATCGAACCGGGCGACGTGTAATACCGATCGACCACCGGCCGTTTCTTAGGACCGTCCGACCGCGCCGCTTCGCCGTCGCGCAGCATCCGTTCCTGCACGGCGTCGTCGCCCTCGGCGTGTTGCATCCACAACCATTCGCAGTAGGTGGCGAATCCTTCGTTGAGCCACAGGTGCGACCAATCCTTGCAGGTCAAGAGGTCGCCCCACCATTGGTGCGCCAGTTCGTGGGCGATGAGCCAGTCGGGCGAGTCGTCCAGCATCGCCCGCTCGTCGTGCATCGTGCTGTGCACCAGCGTCGTCGCGCTGGTGTTTTCCATGCCGCCCCACATGAACTGCTCGACCACCACCTGCGCGTACTTCGGCCAGGGGTATTCGACGCCGAAGCGGTCGCTGAAGAAGTCCATCATCTGAACCGTCCGCCCG
>JBOFFD010000905.1:0-5513 GCA_051648425.1 Planctomycetia bacterium | reverse complement strand
GTGGACGACCTCGGCGACGCCCGCCAGCCGCCGCTCTACAAGCAGCGGCGAGAGCAGGTGGCCGAACTGCGCGCGGTCGAACCGTCCCAAGTGTGCGATCTTCACGTTGTGCGTCTCCGTCGTCGAACGTACGACCGATCCGACCGTAAAAGCCGAACCGTCGCCCTTCGCCTATACCCCCGCGCGGGGTTCGGTCAATGGGAAGCCCATGGGCGGTCGGCACGTCGGCACCCCGTCCCGCTCGGTTACTCTTGCAACGGGCCTCCGTCGTGGCTATCCACGCGGAACTTGAGAAAAAACGGCTGCCGGAGGCGATCGCTTCGGTCCGTCGATTCATGGCCGCGTTTCGACAGGGAGGTCGCATGTCCCGTCTCTTGCAAAACCTCGTCCGCACGCCCGGCCGCGCCGTCGCCGGGTTGATCCGCCAGGTGCATCCGGCGGGTCGGCTGCAACGCCGGGCCGACCGCGACTGCGGCCGCTGGCTGCGGTTCGACCGCCGCGAGCTGCTGGAATCGTTGCCCGGCCAGACGACCAACCGCAAATATCGGCTGTTGGCTTACTTGGCGCGAATGGCCCCCGCCGACGGTTGGATCGTGGAAATCGGCAGCTTCAAAGGGAAGTCGACCGGCTGGCTGGTGGAAGCGTCGCAGTCGCGGGAAAAGCCGCTGCCGGTGGCCGCCATCGATCCGCATCTCACCGGCTCGTGGGACGACTTCTGCAAGACCTGCGAACGCCTCAAGCTCGATCAACGCGGGTTGTACGTCTTCCGTGACTTTTCGCACGGCGTCGGGGCCGGCTGGACCCAGCCGATTTCACTGTTGTGGGTCGACGGCGGCCATGAATACGAGGACGTGATCCACGACATCGAAGACTTCGTGCCGCAGGTCGTACCGGGCGGCTGGGTCGTGTTCGACGACGCCAAGAGCGACGAATGGCCGGGCGTCGGTCGGGCCGTCGAAGAACGGATGTCGGTTCGCAAGGACTTCGTCTTCTACGGTCACCTGAAACACTTCGCCCTGTACCAGAAAGCCGTCGGGCGGGCGTGACGCTGCGCATCCACCACTACCGCCCGCTTCGCGCGACGACGGCCGACGCCGTCCACGCGGTCGCCATCGAGGAATCGCTGGCGCGCCGACTGGGGCCGCGGTACGGCGCGATCCACTTCATC
Source organism: Planctomycetia bacterium (assembly GCA_051648425.1). Classification (GTDB taxonomy): domain Bacteria; phylum Planctomycetota; class Planctomycetia; order Kolteriales; family Kolteriaceae; genus JBOFFD01. Next base: position 4,345 of record JBOFFD010000905.1, on the reverse strand, counting down.
GGGAAACCGATCCACCGCCGGTTTCGGGCCGCCGACGAGCCGTCGGGATTGGTCAAAGCGAATATCGAAGACGACAACGCGAAGGCCGATCTGGTGCTGCTGAGCGGCGCCGGTCTGCTCGATCCGTCCAGGTCGCGCCATGGCGGCGGGACGGCGCGGTCGGGCGGTTGGTCGGTCGAAATCGACCTGCGTTGGTTCGATCGGCTGCGGAAACCGTTCGTGACGTACGGCGTGGGAACGACGCTGCCGGACGCCCCTTCGGAGACGCCGTTCCACCGGGGGGCGGCCGCCGAGGTTCGCGCGGTCTTCCAACAGGCGTCGGCCGTTTCGGTGGTCGACGACGCCGCCGCGCGACGGTTGGACGCCGTCGGCGTCCGCGACGTCGCCATCGCCGACCCCGCATCGCTGGCCGCGACCGGGGTCGTCGGGTGCGGCCGGCGCTGCGGTCCGTTGCTCGTGGCCTTACCGGCGGCGACGCTGCTGCGGTCCGAGGCCGGCCGTCGAACGATCGCAGGCATCGAAGACCGGGTCCAGTCCCTGCTTGACGGCAAAATACCGTTCATCGCCGTCGTCGACGACCGCCGCGACCGCGCGCTGGCGCATCGCCTCACGCACTCGCGGATTCGCGTCGTCCGCAACCACGACCACGTCGACGCCGCGGTGCGGGTCTTGTCGTCGCGGGCCGTGATCGCGTTTCAATCGGGCGTGCTGCGTCGGGCGCTGGGACTGGGACGCGCCGTCGTGCCGCTGGGCGTGCGTTGGGAGCGGTCCGAAGTCCTCGCGGAGATCATGGAAGGTCCGAATCGGGCGCTGACGGAACGATGGAGCGCCGACGATCGGAAATTGTGGATTGGGCTGACGGCGGCGATCACGTTCGGCCGGCCGGCCGGCGACGAACTGGCGACGGCGGTAACGTCGATCGAACAGTCGGCGCACAACCGCGCGGCGGAACGGTGCGACGATTTCCTGGCGCGGTTCGACGGCGGCGCCGCCGGCGAAGGACGGCGCGTCGGCTGACGCGGGCTACAGCCGTTGCAATTGCTTCTCCAAATCCAGGGCGGTCGGCGCCGCGCCGATCGGCACCCGGCACAAGTAGCAAAGCGGGCCGCTGGCGTCGAGAACGATCTGGCGGTCGTTCGGGCGGCGCCAACCGGTCGGGGTCGGTTCGTGTCCCTGCACGAAGGCTTGAACACCGAGCATCGAAGCGAAATGCTGCGCGTGTTCGGGGGTGTAGTCGCGGCCCCAGACGACGGCGTGGGCCGGCCCGCCGGAGGTGAGGTCGCGTTCGGTGGGGGTGCGGTCGAAGACGGTGTCGTCGAAGTTCGGAGCGACGCGGCTGTCGGGCAGGCTGTGGGAAATGAAGACGCCGTCGGAGGTCTTCACCGCCAGGGGACAGGATCGAATGAACTCGTGGAAGAGCTGCGCGATCCGTTTCGCCGCCGGCCCATAGGCGATTTCCAACCCCTGCGCGAACTTGAGGTTCTGCGAGACGCCGGCTTTGGTGATGGCGACGTTGGTCGCCTCGGAAAGCTCGTGGTTGCAGAGTAGGAAGTGGAAACGGTCGGGGTGTTTGACCTTGAGGGCGGCCATCTCTTCCAAAAGCAGATGACTCATACATCCCCCTTCCGCATAAGAAGGGCCTCCGTGAACAACCTCTTGCAAAACGAGGTGGCGTCGGAGATGATGGGAAAGATCGACTGCCCGCAGGATTTTGTTGTAGTTGCTGCGGTTGCCGTGCAGGTCGCCGGCGACGAAGACCTCTTGGCCGTCGGCGGGCGTCAGGTGGACGACGCTTCCCTTCCGTTTGGGCGTCGACAGGTTGGCGGCCGCCGCCGTCGTCAAACGATCGACCAGTTCGTTGAGAAACTCGATCGAGACGGCCATAACCGACTCCCTTTTTGGATGGTGCGTCCGCTTCGGGGGACGCCTCGTACAGTCTTATCAAGGGAAGGACGAAACGACGGCGCGAACAATAGCCGGACAGGCCGGCCTTGATCGTCGACGCTTCGTCCCTGGAATCCCTACGAATTACCGCGGGTCTTTCGACGACGCCCTGCGAATTCACCGCGTCGCCCGGTCGCCCCGCACGGAGCCGTTTCCACGATGAGTACGGGTCGACAACAGGCCGATGGCCTGAACCCTCTGGGCGTCTTTCTGCGCTGTCTGGAATCCAGCGGCGTGCTCGAAGCGGAAGATTTGGTCGACGTCAAGCGCCGCACCGTGCAGTTGGGCGCGCAGGCGCAGCCGCCGGCGTTGGCGGCCGAGCTTGTTCAAAAGAAGCTGCTCACCCGTTGGCAGGCGACCCAACTCGTCGCGGGGCAGTCGGCGTTCCTCATCGGCGCCTACCGCCTCGTCGACGTCATCGGGTCCGGTTCGATGGGAACGGTCTACTTGGCGACCAACCCCAACTTTCCCGCGCCGATCGCGCTGAAAGTGCTGTCGGCGCAGCTCTCGAACGATCCGCAGTCGCTCACACGTTTTCAGCGCGAAATGCAGGCGCTCATGTCGCTGTCGCACCCGAACATCATCGCCGCCTACGAAGGAAACTGCGTCGGCCGGCGGTACTTTCTGGCGATGGAGTACCTCAAGGGCCGCGACTTGAAGCACTGGCTGCACGGGGAAGGGAAGCTGGCGATTCCGCTGGCGTGCGACTACGTCCGCCAGGCCGCCCTTGGTCTGGAGTTCGCCCATCAGAAGGGGCTTGTGCACCGCGACGTCAAAACCGCCAACCTGTTCGTCTCCTGGCCCGACTCCAACCAACGGCCGATCGTCAAGATTCTGGACCTGGGGCTGGCCAGCTTTCAGTCGGCCGAACTGCAACCGACCGACGGCTTGCGGCTGACGACCGAAGGACAGCTCATCGGCACGCCCGACTACATGGCCCCCGAGCAAGCGCGAAACCCCAACGATTCGTCGGTGCGCTCCGACGTCTATGGTCTGGGCGTGGTCTTGTTCGAGCTGCTGACCGGTTCGCTGCCGTTCGAGGGGAAGAACCTCTTCCTGAAAATGATGGCGCGGATAGAGAACGAGGCGCCGTTGCTACGGACGCTGCGGCCGGAGGTTCCCCCCGCCGTCGAACAGGTGGCGGCGAAGATGTTGGCGCGCGACCCACGACAGCGGTACGCCACCGCCGGCGAAGCCGCCGCCGCCCTGGAACCCTGGATCAAGCCCCGCTGACGTCGTCCTTCCGCCGATCCCACGCAAACCAAGCGCAAGCGCCCGTCGAATCTATAACGGTCGCCGGCGCGGCTTCTTGACAACCTATCGGCCGCCCTTACGCTGAATAGGGCGCGGGCTGCATCAAACTTTTCTGAATCGGGAGACGACGGATGGCGGATTACAGACGCTTCGCACCGTGGATCGCGGCAGTTTTGGTCGGAGCGCTGGCCACGACCGGCGGCTGGCTTCGCGCCGCCGACGAGGAAGAAACCCCGAAGTCCAAAAAGGCGAAGACCGCGAAGTCGCTGAAGTCCGACGACGCCGAGAAGTCGGACGAAATGCCGGCCGAGGAATCGAAGGAAGAGCCCAAGGAAGAAGGCGGGTTCGGCAGCGAGCGCAAGCCGAAGATTTCGTCGAAGAAAAAGACCGACTCGACGGAAGGTAAGAGCAAGGAAGAGATCAAGCTCGACAAGGACAAGGCGAAGCTCGAAAAGACGCTGAAGTCGCGGCTTGGCGGAAAGGAAGACGGTTTCTTCGTGGTCATCACGATGGAAACCAAGTTCGAGCGGATGGACCCGCAAATCAAGCCCGTGGACGGCTCGCGACAGGTGGCGGCCGACATCCTGCAACTGCCGCCCGAGTACGAAGTGCAAGTGCTGGAAGGCAAGCCGTCGGCTCTTAGCTTTCTCATGGAATTCCTCGGCGAGTTTCCCCCGGTCGAAGAGAAGAAATCGTCGAAGAAGAACAAGCTGAAGCCGGGCGAACAGATCCCGCTGCCCAACCCGATCCGCGATTGGAAGATGATGGGCGCGTTTTCGGCCAAGGAAAAGGAAGCCGCCTTCGCCATGCAGGAACGGACCCAATACCAAGTGGCGGCCGCGAAAAAGGCCGGCAAGGCTTGGTGACTATCGGCCTAAACGAAGCACGGCCGTCTTAAGGGCGGACTTCGGTCCGCCCGTGGTTCGTTGGTTTTTTTTCCGCTTTTACCCGAATCGCCTTCCCCCACCGCCCTTCCACTTGTTAGACTGATCGTTGCTTTGACCGCGACGAGCCGCTGCGGTCGTTCTTCGATTCGACCCGCCGATTCCTCCCACCGCCTTCGCACGCTTCGCATCAAGGAGCCGACGCCATGCTGAACGTTCTGGGCAACGTCGAGAGAACCTGCCAGGGGATGCGTCGGCGTCGG
>JBOFFD010000904.1:0-4942 GCA_051648425.1 Planctomycetia bacterium | reverse complement strand
GTCGGGGCTGCCGCCCGGCCCCGCCGGACTGCCGCGCATCGACGTCACCTTCCTCATCGACGCCGACGGCCTGCTTAAAGTCACCGCCCGCGAGCAGCGCAGCGGCCGCGCCGCCCACATCGAAGTGCAGCCGAGCCAGGGCCTCACGCGCGACGAAGTCGAGGCGATGCTGCGCGCCGGCCTGGAACAAGCCGCCGCCGACTTCGCCGCCCGCAAACTGGTCGACCTACGCACCAAGGCCGACGCCAACCTGGTCCACACTCGAAAAGGTTTGGCCAGCGCCGGCGACCGCGCCCCCGCCGACCTCCGCGCCGCCGTGCAAACAGCCGTCGCGCGCCTAGAAGCCGTCCGCGCCACCGACGACGCCCCGGCCCTTGAGTCCGCCCTCGACGCCCTCGACGCCGCCACCCGCCCCCTGGCCGAACTGCTGCTGAACACCGTGCTGGAGAAAACGGTGGTCGCCAAACGGCTGGATGAAGTGTAACTGGGCGTCCGCACCTATCCTCCCTCCGGCTTGAATCCCGCTGAACAGTTTGAATAGCTCTCCTGCCGTAGTGAGTCAATTTGATGAGGCCTTAACCAGCGCCGCCCGGGCGCGGTGGTATTTGGCGATGATCTCCTCCGCGCCGGCGGTCCAGCGGTAGCCTTTCTCCGTCCGGTCGTCGTGCCGTTCGATGAACTCCTCCACCGCCGCCTCCAGTTCCGCCACGCTTTTGAACACGCCCCGCCGCAGCCGCTTCTGCGTCAGTTCGCCGAACCACCGTTCCACGAGGTTCAGCCAACTCGAACTCGTCGGCGTGAAATGGACATGGAACCGCGGACGTCGTTTCAGCCAACGAGTCGCCGCCGGATGTTTGTACGTCGCGTGCGCGTCGGGCACCCGGCGGCGCGACGCATCGGTGGGGCCTGGTCGTGACCGGGCGGGTGGACGGCGAACTGCGGGCGGTGCCGCAGGCGCCGTCGGCGGCGTCGTCCGGTGGGCCGCGCCAGGAGGTGAAGGCGTGGGTGGACACGGCTTTCAACGGCGGGCTGGCGCTGCCGCGGGAACTGGCGGCCCAACTGGGACTGGCTCTGGCCGCGACGACGGAGGCGCTCTTGGCGGACGGGACGAAGGTGGAGTTGGAGGCGTACCGCTGCTGGGTGGACAGGTTCGGCGACACCTACCGGACGGAGGTGTTGGTGGGCGACGCGAGACGCCCATTCTGAGAGCGAACGGGCGGGGTCGTTCGGCGGGGTCGTTCGGCGGGGTCGTTCGGCGGAACGGCGGCGTCACGATGGGGCGACGCCGGCGCTCGCCGATCGCCGACTGTTACTCGTCCTGGGCGTCGATCGACCAAACCAGGTCGACGGCGGCTGGCGTCAGGGCGACGGTCTTGCGGCTCGACTCTTGCAAAGCGGCCGCCAAGCCGACGTCGGCCGACGCGGCGGCCGCCCCCACGGCGCCGAAGTTGTACGCCTTCGTCGCGCGGCTGAACGCCGTCGCGCCGCCGCGCGCCGCCGTCGAAGCGAAGCCGCCGGCCCGACCGGTGGTCTGGTCCCAGGCGGCGTATTGCATCCGCACCCGGCCGCCCGTGCCGAGGAACCGCAGCGAGTCGTTTTCGCCCAGCAGCAACGACCGCCGGGTCGATACCGACCGCGGCGTCTTCCACGCGCCGCGGCCGACACGGTACTGCCACTTCCCGCCGATGTTGGCAAGCTGCGTCATGGCGATCCCGCGCCGGGCGCCGGGATCGGGGTCGCCGACCGCCCGGCCGGCACGAACCAAGCGCCTCCCGATCAGACTGCTGATCTTGAGGCCGTTCGCCCGCCGGATCGCCGCTTCGACGACGGCGGCCGACGGCGTACTGGAGGTGAGAAGCACCGGCGCGTTGTTGACCGGCGTGGGAGTCGGAGTCGGAGTGGGAGTCGGAGTCGGAGTGGGGGTGGGAGTGGGCGTGGGGCCGGGAGGCGGAGGGGCGACCGCCGTCGCGACGATGGTGACCGGATTCTCCGTCCGCTGTTGCTGACCCGTAGAGGTTTCGGTGACGACGACGGCGTACACAAGTTCCGTTCGGCCGGCGGTGGCGGTGGTGATCGTCAGCCCCGACAGTTCGGCGAGGGTGAGCGACCAGGTTCCGCCGCCCAAATTGACGCCCGCCGACAGCACGGCGTCGAGCGGCACGGCCGAGAGGGTGAACGACGCGGTTTCGCTGCCGTCCGTGTCGGTGAGGAAGAACCCGGCGCCGATGGCGAGCGGCGAACCGACGGGACCGGTGATTACTTCAAACGAATCCAGAATGAAATCGAACGGATCGACGTTCGGATCCGGGTTCGACGGCGCCGTCACCGTCACGAAGGTGGTGTCGGCCAGCATCGACTGTCGGCCGGTCGACGTCTCCGTGACGGTGGCGGTGAAGGTCAACGTCGTGAAGCCGAAGGACGGAGCCGTGAGCGTGAGGCCGACCAGTTGGGCCGCGGTCAGCGACCAGACGCCGCCGCCCTGGTCGACGCCGGCCGAAAGCGTGGCGTTGCTCGGTACGCCGCCGACCACGACGGTCGCGGTTTCGCTGCCGTCGGCGTCGGTCAAATTCAAGTCGACGGTCAACGGGATGGCCGTGTTCTGCGTGCCGCCGGCGGTGGCGGGGGCCTCGATGGTGAACGGTTCGACGTCGAAGTCGGGGACGTACTTCCACAGTTCCAAACCGTTGACGCCGTCGTCGACGGTGAAAAAGATCGTGGACCCGACGACCAACAGGTCTCTCGGTTCCGACCCGAACGCGCGGACCGACAGACCGGCCTGCGTCGGGTCGGCGGCCTGGAACAGTCCAATCGTTCCGCCGCTGCTGCCGGGAAAGGCCACGCGGTTGTCGAACGTCACGAGGCTGGCCGGGTCGGTCAGGGTGGCCGACGGATTGATCGAAGAAAACCGGACCGTTCCCGACGCCGTGCCGTCGCTGCGGTACGGCCCCGACCCGGTATCGCCGCTGGCGTTGAAGTACAGCAGGCCGCCGACGTTGGCGAAGTTCGACGGGTAGCTGCCGCCGAAGGCGCTCAGGGCGACCACCTGGCGGGTGCCGGCGCCGGTGCCGTCGGACCGCCACAGTTCGTTGCCGTTGACGCCGTCGTTCGCGTCGAAGTACAAGACGCCGCCGACGACTTTCAAGTTCGAGTTGTAGGACATGCCCCGGTCGATGCCCGGACGGACGTCCTTCACCAAAACGGTACCGATGGCGGTACCGTCGCTCTTCCACAGTTCGCGGCCGGTGGCGGGAGTGTCGGCGTGGAAGTAGAGGAAATTGTTGAAGACGGCGAAATGCCCGGGATTGGACGAGAAGACGTCGTTGTCGATGTCGGAAACGAGGACGGTGCCGGAGGCGGTGCCGTTGGTCTTCCACAGTTCGCTGCGGGCGAGGCCGCCGTTCGTTCCGTTGAAATACAACGCGCCGTTGTACGCCACCAGCGGGTTGAACGACGCTACGTTAGTTACGCCGTTGAACGTACCGGCGCGAAGATCGCGGATTTGGACGGTGCCCGCCGTCGTGCCGTCGGTCTTCCACAACTCTTGACCGGTCGCGCCGTCGTTGGCGGCGAAGACGAGCAAGCCGTTGACGACCGCGAAGCCGGACGGGTTGCTCGGCCCGGTCCCCGGCTGGATGTCTTTGAGCAGGAAGGTGCCGGAACTGGTGCCGTCGGACCGCCACAATTCATTGCCGCTCGCGCCGTCGTTGGCGCCGAAATAGACGACGCCGTTGAAGTTCGCCAGCTCGACAACGTCGCTGCCGACAGCCCCCGGCCGAATGTCGCGGACGAGTTCCACGCCGGCCGGCACCGCGCGGTCTTCCAGCGCCTCCAACTTGAACGGGGGCCGAGGGGCGGGATTCGATCGATCGGCGCCGAACGGTCGTCGCGACATTTGCAAGCTCCTTGGTGCTGTTCGTGGGGGAAGACGACCCTCCCGACGGCCGATCACGGGCCGAATCGGGAAAGCGCCCCACCCCCAAGGCACGGTGGCTTGCGAAAGCGGACGAAAATTTTCCGAAGTGGTTTTCCGACGCGGATCAGTCGTCGACCGCGGTCGTCCACGCCAAGTCGATCGCCGCGGCGCTGAGCGCCGACTTTCGGTCGGCCGCCTCGACCGCCGCCGCCAGCCCGACGCCCGCCGTCGCGGCCGGTCGCACCGTGCCGAGGCTGTAGGTTCGGCGGGCGGTGCTGAAGGCCGTCGAGCCGCCGCGGACGGCCGTCGAAGCGAAGCCGCCGGCCCGACCAGTGGTCTGGTCCCAGGCGGCGTATTGCATCCGCACCCGACCGCCCGTTCCCACGAACCGCAGCGAATCGCCGTCACGCAGCAGCAGCGACCGGCGGGTCGACAGCGAACCCGACCGCACCGTCCGCCAGGCGCCGTTGCCCAGCCGAAACTGCCACCGGCCGCCTTGGTTGGAAAGCTGCGTCAGCGCCACGCCGCGCCGCGAACCGGGGTCGTCACTGGTCGCCCGGCCGTCGCGCGGCCGGGCGGCGCCCAGCAGTCGGGAAATCTTGATGCCCGACCGACCGACGATCGCCCGCCTCACCGCGGCGGTCGACGGCGTCGACGAAACGACGAGGGTCGGCGCGTTGTTCGTCGGGGTCGGATTCGGACCGGGGCCGGGGGGCGGAACGTCGGGGGTGACGACCAGCCGCCACAGTTCGGCGCCGGTCGCGCCGTCGTCGGCGACGAAGAACAGCGTGCTGCCGATCGCCAGGAAGCGGCCCGGCTCGGCCGCGAACATCCGCAGCAGCGTGCCGGTTTGGGTCGGATCGGCTGCCGAGAAGAGGCCCTGCATGCCGGCGTTGTTGCCGGAGAAGACCACGCCGTTGTTGAACGACGCCAGATTGCCGGTGTTTTGGAGCCTCGCCGCCGGGTTGAGCGACGACACCTTGACGGTGCCGGCGGCGGTGCCGTCGGTGCGGTACGGGCCGTCCCCGG
>JBOFFD010000903.1:0-5728 GCA_051648425.1 Planctomycetia bacterium | reverse complement strand
CCGCCTTCCGCGGACCGCTTTTTCATTGGCACTTCCGCTCGGACGGCGCGGCAAGCGCGCGACGGCGGTCGTGGCGTATAATCCCGGGAAGCGGCGCCCACGGTGGAGGGCCGCCGGGTCGATTCTCCCGGAGCGACTTCGCCATGCCGATGAGTCAGGACGAAAGCAAGTACCAGCCGAACGAACCGCGCAAGCCGGAAGACGTCGCCCGCGAACTGGGGCCGGACGTCGTGGTCAGCGCCGACACCCGCCGCGAAAACCGCATTCCGCCCGGCCAAGCCCGCACCCGAAAATGGCCGGTGCTGCACTACGGCCGGGTGCCGACGGTCGACACCGCCGCCTGGACCTTCGAAGTCTTCGGCCTCGTCGAGACGCCGCTTTCCTTCACCTGGGGCGAGTTCCAGGCGCTGCCGCGGGTGAAGGTGTTTTCCGACTTCCACTGCGTGACGCGCTGGTCGCGGCTCGACAACGTCTGGGAAGGGGTGTCGGTCGCCGAGCTGCTGCGGCGGGCGGGCGTGAAGCCGGGCGTGAAGTACGTGATCGCGCACGGCTACGACGACGGCTTTACGACGAACATGCCGTTCGCCGACTTCGCCGGCGAAGACTGCCTGGTGGCCGACCTGCACGACGGCGAACCGCTGACGGCCGACCACGGCGGCCCGGCCCGGCTCATCGTGCCGAAGTTGTACGCCTGGAAGAGTTGCAAATGGCTGCGGGCGCTGGAACTGGCCCCGGTCGACCGACCGGGCCTCTGGGAGCGAAACGGCTACCACAACCACGGCGACCCCTGGCCCGGCGACCAACGGTATTCGTGGTGACGGCCCGTCGGCCGTGACAGACCCACTTCCATAGTCCTATCTATGTGGGATTTCCCCGTCGTTTGAGACTCAAGGAGTCGGATCGTGCCGCGACTTCGTGGATCGACCGCCGTCGTTCTCGTCTTCCTGTCGGCGGCGTCGGCCGTCGCGTGCATGTGGGACTACGACACGCTCAAAATGGAGCGCGCGAAGTTTCCCGGCGCTCTGGAGTTGATCACCGGCAAATTCCTTCGCCACTCGAAGGAATTCTATCAGTGGCGGATCGACGACCGTCTGAAACGACTGGCGGGGGGTGAAGAGGCCCCCGGTTTGTACGACGACTTGGCGGTGGCGTACCATAAGACCGGACGGTCGAAAGAAGCGATCGAAACGATCCTTGAGAAAGACCGGAAGCATCCCGGCTTGTACGAAACCGAAGCGAACCTCAGCGTCTTTTACACGCTCGACGGCGATCTCGAAAACGGTCTGAAACACGTCGACCGCGCCTTGGCGATCAATCCGAACGCGCACTTCGGCCGGGAAAAGTATCAGAAACTGCTCATCGAGTTTCTGCTGGAGCGGAAGGCGGCTGCGTCGGCGGGAGATCGCGCGTCGAAGAACAAGTGGTTTAGTTTCGGGTATCACCTCCGCTCGACGGAGAGAATCAACTTTAAGGAAGGTGACCGAGAGGAAGCAGTGACGGCCGTCTTAGGAATGATGCGGTTCGCCGACTACGATTCCGTGCTGCTGCTTGACGCGCTGGGAAGCGTGATCGGCAATGAATCCGGGTTTGCCCGAGATGAAGACGCCAAGCGACTGGCCGCGCGGGCGTATTTGAAAGCGTCTTACGAAACGGACGACCCGGCCGAGAAGGAGACGTTGCGAGCCAAGGCCAAGACGGTTCTCACGATGCAGGTGCGTTATCCTTCGACGCAAACGCCGATCAGACTCGAAACGCTGGAGACGGATTTCCAAGCGGAACTGGCCGAAGCCGACTTATGGTACGCGGGGTTGCGCGAGCGGGAGATCGGTTGGATCAATTCCGGAGTAAACCCTGAAACCGAGTTCGATCGACTGTACGAAGAGGAACCGGTCGTCGTGTCGACGGAAAGAGCAATGACGATAATGGAATGGCTCACGGATGAGGGAACACTGCAAGGATCGCTACTCGCCGCGCCGTTCGCCGTCGTGTTTTTTTGTCTGGTCTACAGCTTTCGTCGTCGGCTGTTTTCAAAGTCGGCGCCGACGGCGGTCTGACACGGCGGGCTTCAGCCGGGGTGCGGCAGGCCGGGCGACGATTCGTCGGTCTCCTCGGCGTGCGTTTCCGATCCCCATAGGGTGACGCCCACCAGCGCCGCCGCCACGGCGCCGCCCAGCACCGCCAGCGTGTACACCGCCGCGACGACGTGCGCCGCCTCCAACGCCGGCGGCAACTGCCGAACGGCGACGGCCGTCGCCCCCGCCACGACCACGCCGCCCAAGAGCGCCCCTAACGTCATCGCCCGCGCATCGCTCATCCCGTGCTGTTCCTTCTTCGCCTCGCCCCGACGGCTTCGCGCCGACCGTTCGACACGCTTGCCGCTCGCCGCCACGGGCTTCGCGCCCGGCATCCGCCTCTTCGCCCGGCTCGCCGGCCGCCTTCTTCGCGCACTCATCGCCGCCTCGTCCTATCGCACCGTCGCCACACGGGGGCGTGTCTCCGGAAGTAGCCGAAGGATCATGTTACCGTCTTCGCGAGGAAGTTTCAGCGGCGGGCTTGGCGATCCGGAAAGTTTCGCGGGATGAGGCGCCGACCCGCGCGCGGCGATCATACCGGTCGCGCCGCCGCCCAGCCGTAGACGGCCGTGAAGTAGACGAACAGCACCGTCAGCCCGTGGTATCCTGCTCGCAGCCACCACGCCGTAAGGTGCTCCTTCACGTCGAATACAGGCTGGAGGCACACGCGGACGCCCCAGAACACCGCGACGTACGCGCAGAACCCGCGGGAAAGGCCGCCGCCGGCGGCCAGCTCGCGGGTGTTGAACAGGGTGATGAATCCGAAGGCCACGATCGACAACACGACGTACCCGCCGTACACCCAGTACATCTGCCGGTGCAGCCGCGAGAGGCCCGACAGCTCCTTGCGCCAGTCCAGCCGGAAGGGCACCAAGGCCGAGGCCGTCAGCACCCCGAAGTGCCCGACGCCCCCCGCCGTCAGGAGTCCGATCAACAGCTCTTCCGACATCAAACAGCCCCCACGGCCCGCAGGAACGGCACCACGACCTCGACGACGAACGGCCGGTGGAACAGCAACCCGACGGGGCCGAGCAACACGATGATAGTGAACAGCCGCCCGCGCCCGCCGTCCCCGAGGCCCATCGCCTTCCCCGCCCGGCTTCGCTCCGCGAGGATGCCCACCCCCTGCAACAGGAAGAACGCCGTCGGGCCGCCGTACCCGCCGCCGGCCGGCCACGAGATCACGAGGTCGTGGACTAGGCCGCTAAACGCGAACCCGGCGAACACGGCCCCGCCCGGGCCGAGCCGCGGGGTCAGCGGTCGGAACAGGAACCGGTGGGTCAGGTCGCGGAAGGCCGTGTTCCAGCGCCGACCCCAGAAGTCGCTGAGACTCGTCGCCGCCAACGGCCGGTTCATCAACGGCTTGGCCTCGACCCCCGCGGCCCGCCACGCGCAAGAGAGCAGATGGAACGCGCCGAAATGGAGCACCAGGATGATGCCGACCATCCCGACCCAGCCGACTAGATACGGGCGATCGGCGGGGACGAGCCGGGCAAGCCCGAAGAGGATGCCCAAGCCGAGGGCGGACTTGCCTGCGGCGGCCGACCACTCCGCCCGCGTCGGCGGGGCCGCGGAACGGTCGGGCTTGAGGAAGCAGCGGGCGTCCAGTCCCGGCCACGCGGCGAAGTACCCGAGATGCCGCCGGAGCGTCGCCCCGCGGACGGGCGTCCTTCGCCACGTCAGCCACTTGCATCCGCAGAAGATCACGAAGGCGAGCGACCACATGACGGCCCAGCGGGGCCAGTCCCGCGGAGCAAGAAGCGGTACAAGCCAAGGGCCCAGAACCAACGGCCCCCAACCGTGCCGCCACGTCACGCCGGGGTTCAGCGACGCCCGAGAGGCGTCGGTCGCCGGGGTCGCCGTTTCGACGCGCGCCGTGCCGCCCAGGGAAAACCTCCGACCGCCGCCCGTCATCGCCCACCCGCCCCGGCCCAACACGACCGAAAGCCATACTCCGATCAAACGGCCGGTCGGGAATCACCCTCTGACGACGCCCCATCTGGTTCGACGTCTGAGGCTCACCCTTCACCGAGTGGAGTAAGAGTACGGTTCCAGTCTAGGTACTCAAACCCGCCGGCAAGCTCGTCCGCGAACGTCCACTGCACGTCGAGCAGTGAGATGCTCTCGTCTAGCACTTCGTCTAGATCCACGAAGCTGATCTCAAAAAGTGAGTCGCACCCGGCCAGTCCGTCGGCGTGGGGGGTGTCGCCAAGCAGGGCGATCTCTTGGGCGACCGCGTCCCCGGCCGCGTGACGGATGAAAAGGACTGGGCCGGTCTTCCACCGTACTGCGAGTACATCGCCGCGGCGGGCGCGCTTGAGTCGTTTACCGCGACCGGTCGCCAGCGCCCGTTCGGCTTGGTCGATCCCGAAGCCCGGCTTGCGGTGGAATACGAGGAACCGCGGAGCCGAATCGAACTCCGAAGCCGAGCAGACCGAAAAGCTACCGCCTTCGTGTCGGACGCCAACTACGATCCGCTCGCCGTCCGTCTCGACCTGAATCGCCACGCCGAGCTTGCGGTCATCGCCTTCGGGAGCGAACCCGAGCCGGGGCATGCCCATTCGGACTGCGGACCCGATCAGACGACCGGCGTCGTCCCGCAGAACGAACGCCGCCCGGCCGGCCCCGACGTCCGATTCGGTAGCCGGCCGGTCAAGCAGTCGATCACCCGGTTGGAATGGCGGCCACTCGATCTCCACGCGCGCCTCCGGTCACCGAACGACCCAACTCGGCCGCGGCGGGGTGGGGCGCCGGCGAGTTGTGGTCACGAAAAAAAAACAAATGCCCCGCCGTCCGCCGCAGCCCCACGTTCGACGTCCGGGCTACCCCGCCAGGAACGCATCCCCGAAGCCGCCGTCGGCTCACAAATTCACACGACCAGATGGCCCGCGAACAGCCCGCCGTCGTTGTAGCACGGCGCCGGCGACCCGTCCGCCGGCGATCCAGCCAACGACCGCCGCCGTACTCAAAAGCCGTTGGCCGTTCGACCGAACCCAGGGGGTCAAGAATCATCGGTGGAAGACGCACCTTCTGATTCGCCGTCGGGCAATGAGGGCGTAGGGTCTACTTGTCCACCCGCCGCCGTCTCGATCTCGCGCAGCAGTCTGAACAACCACTCCCGCATGCACGCCACGGAACACCACTGCAAGTCGAACTGCCCGCCGCGCAAGTCCGCTACGACGGATTCGTTGGCCGAGTCCCGCATGTCGGAGTCGCGGCCGTGGAAGCCGACGTGCAGGAACGCCCGAAGGCGATCCGACGGCACGCTGTCCTGGCCGTCGGCAGTGAGGTGCACCGCTCCGGCCGACAGGTACGCGACGCCCCGCGAGAACTCACCCCCGCAGACCGGGCAGCGGCCGTCGGCAGGGTAGGAGGGCCGATCCGAAGCGGACAGCACTGGGGAAGATGACATCCACATTCCTCTTAGTCACGGTCGCCGAACGTGTGTCAGCCCGTCGACGTCGGCGGTCGAGTGGCCGCCGGTGAGGACGAACCCGCTGCGGAAGACGTCAACGGCCTCGCAGTTGCGGACGCGGACGCGGACGTTGACGTTGGTGTGGACGTTGACGTTGGTGTGGACGTTGACGTTGGTGTGGACGTTGACGTTGGTGTGGACGTTGACGTTGGTGTGGACGTTGACGTTGGTGTGGACGTTG
>JBOFFD010000902.1:0-3293 GCA_051648425.1 Planctomycetia bacterium | reverse complement strand
TCCTTCTCCAACCGCTCGGCGAA
Organism: Planctomycetia bacterium; assembly: GCA_051648425.1. Classification (GTDB taxonomy): domain Bacteria; phylum Planctomycetota; class Planctomycetia; order Kolteriales; family Kolteriaceae; genus JBOFFD01. The sequence continues at coordinate 3,270 of JBOFFD010000902.1, read as the reverse complement.
GGCGGCCGCCTGTTCCTGCTGGAAAGGGTCGTTCAGCAGCATGAGGGCCTGCGGGGCGACGGTGGTGGTCTGTCGTTCGGTGAGGGGCGCCGCCACGTTGACGTAGTCGAAGCCTTCAAAGAAGGGGGGCAGCATCGACCGTTTGATGAAAGCGTAGACGCTGCGGCGGGATTGTTCGTCGGCGGAGGAGTTTTCCCAACCATTGCCGGGCCGCGAGCCGCCGGCCAGCACCTCGCCGGCCATGTGCGGGAAGAAGCCGCGGCCGCCGGGCTTGGGATTGAGCCGGCCGCTGACCGTCAGCACGGCGTCGCGGATCGCTTCGGCTTCCAGGCGGCGCAGGTTCTGGCGCCAGAGGAGGTCGTTGTCGGGGTCGGCCGTCAGGGCGGATTCGTTCGCCGTCCGCGACGAAAGCTGGTAGGTTTTCGACGCCAGCACCACCCGGTGCAGGTGCTTCAGCGACCAACCGCCGGCCATGAACTCCGAGGCGAGCCAATCGAGCAGTTCGGGGTGGGACGGCGGTGTGCCGCCCTTGCCGAAGTCGGCGGTGGTGCGGACGAGGCCGCCGCCGAAATGGTACTTCCAGACGCGGTTCGCCATGACGCGGGCGGTGAGCGGGTTGTCGGGCCGAACCAGCCAGTTCGCCAGCGCCAGCCGTCGGCCGCTGCTGCCGCCGTGCTTCGGCGGGACGATCGCCGGCGTCACTTTGGTGATGACCTGGGGAAAGCCGGGTTCCACCAGCGGACCGAGGTTGCCGGCGCCGCCGCGGATGAGGACGTTCGTCGGCCGAATTTCGCCTTCACGAACGGCCAGCGTCCAATCGACGCCCTCGTACTGCTTCCGTTCCGTCTTGCGGATTTCCTCGTCCAACCGTCGTTTTTCCTTGTCGCCCTTGGCGGCGTCGCGCTGCTCGCGCAGCGGCTTGACGGCGGCCTCGGCGGCGGCCGTCCGTTCGGCCAGTTTCTTCGGGTCGCCCAGCGCCACGTAACCGGCCGACTTGCCGGCGTAGTCGGGCCGTTCGTAGCGGCGGATCGGCCGGAAGAACGCGAGCAGGCGGTAGTAGTCTTCCTGCGGCAGCGGGTCGAAGCGGTGGTCGTGGCAGCGGCAGCAACCGAAGGTCAGACCCATGAACGCGGCGCCGGCGGTGACCATGACGTCGTCGAGGTCGTCGAACTCGGCCGCTCGGGCGTCGTCGGGTTCGACGTCCCACGTCCCCAGGCGGTAGAACGCGGTGGCGATGCGCGATTCGTCGGTCGGCTGGTCGATTTCGTCGCCGGCCAACTGCTCGACCAGAAAGCGGTCGTACGGCTTGTCGGCATTGAGCGATTGCACGACGTAGTCGCGGTAGCGCCAGGCGAACGGCTTTTCGTCGTCGAATTCGTAGCCGTCGCTTTGCGCGAAGCGGACGACGTCGAGCCAGTGCCTGGCCCACCGTTCGCCGTATTGCGGGCGGTCGAGCAGGTCGTCGACGACCGCGGCGAACGCTTCCGGGCGGGTGTCGGCGGCGAACGCTTCGACGGCCTCCGGCGTCGGCGGCAGTCCGACAAGGTCGAAATAGACGCGGCGCAACAGTTCGCGGCGGTTGGCGGGGCCGTTCGGCGCTACGCCTTTGGCTTCCAACTTCGCCAGTACGAAGGCGTCGACGGGGTTCGTCGGCCAGGCGGTGTTTTTGACGGCGGGCGGCGTCGGCCGTTTGATCGGCTGGAACGCCCAGTAGGCGCGGTCTTCGGCGGTGATTTCCTTGGCCTGTTTGGGGGGCGGGGCGGCAGCGGCGGCGTCGGACCCCGGCCAGGGCGCGCCCAGCTTCACCCAGGCGTTCAGGTCGTCGATGACGTTCTGCGGCAGCTTGCCGGCGGGCGGCATCTGGACGAAGTCGTCGCCGTACTTCAGGGCTTCCAGGAACATGCTTTTCGCCGGGTCGCCGGGAACCAGCGCGGGGCCGGCGTCGCCGCCCGCCAAGAGACCCGCCAGCGAATCGAGCCGCAGGCCGCCCTGCTGTTTGTCGGCCCCGTGGCACTTGGTGCAGTGCTGCAACAGCACCGGGCGAACCTTGCGCTCGAAAAACTGTTCGCCGGCGTGTTTGGCTTCATCGACGGCGGCGGGCGCCGGCGCAGCGGCCAGCCAAACGACCAGCGTGGCGGCAAGGGAACCATTCCGGAAGGCGACCATACGGACACCGCCAATCAAGGGTGGGTTTCTGCGAAGAAGTACGGTGGCGCCATTCGGTTTAGGAATACGAATCGGAAGCCCGACCAATTACTTTCATCCTGAATGGAACCGCATACACAGTAGAGTATAGATCGCGCGTCGAAAATTCATCGCCCTTGGATTTTATAGAATACAACCCACGTAGAGCTAGTTCCCTTTCAGCAAAGTGGAAATACATCGTGATGAAGTCCGCATTGGGCGGGAAGACGACTTCGCCGCGCCGCTGGAACGAACAGCAGGTTTTGGCCACGCTGCAGACGCACGGCCCGATGTCGCGCGCCGATCTAAACCGGACGACGGGCATCAGCTTCCCGACGGTTACGCGGGTGGTGACGACGCTGCTGGAGAAGCAGCTCGTCGAGGAGGAAGCGCCGACGCAGACTTCGGTGGGCCGGCCGGGCAAACTGGTTCGGCTGGCGCGGACGCGGGTGAGCGTGCTGGGGTGCGTGCTTGGCACCAATGCGTGCGAAATGACGGTTTCCGGCCTGGACGGACAGTACGCCGCCGCGGACGTGCACCGCTTCGCCACGCCCGCCACCTACGACGCCCTGCTCGACGCCGTCGTCGAACGGGCCGAGGCGCTGCGGGCCGAGACGTCGACGACGGTGTTGTCGGCGGGGGTCAGCGCCCCCGGCCTTTTGAACCGCCGCGAAGGCCGCAGTTTGGTCTCGCCGAACCTGCCGCAGACCAACGGCCGCTGCCTGCGGCACGACCTGCTGGAGCGGTTGAACCTCGACGTGGTGGTCATGCAGGAGTGCCACGCGCTCTGCCTCGCCGAGCGGGTGTACGGTGCCGCCAAGGAAGTATCCGACTTCGCCATGCTCGACGTCAGCGAGGGGATGGGGCTGGGCGTGATGCACGGCAGCGAGCTGCTGCAGGGGCACAGCGGCTTGGGGGGCGAATTGGGCCACGTGACGGCGGAACTCGACGGCCGGCCGTGCGGCTGCGGCAACCACGGCTGCCTGGAGACGGTGGCGACCGACACCGCGCTCGTGGCGCTGGTGTCGGAACGGACCGGCCGGCGGTGGGACGTGGACGAACTGATGACGGCGCTGCGGGAAGGCC
>JBOFFD010000901.1:0-8448 GCA_051648425.1 Planctomycetia bacterium | reverse complement strand
CGGCGTCTGGCGCTTCACGGCGGCGCAGCTCGCCGGCCTGACCTTCACCGCGCCGCCGGACTTCAACACGCCGGAACGCGGCGTCGCGACGCTGACCTTCACGGCCCGCGCCGCCGCTGCCGTGTCGACCGCGGCGTCGACGCCGGTCGTCGTCCGGATCACCGTGGCGTCGGTCAACGACGCCCCGACGCTGGCCGCCGGCCGGTCAGTCCGGATTCCGTCGGGGCCGCTCGGCATGCAAGTGTCGGCGATCGTCGGCGGCGTCCACCGCGACGTCGACGCCGCGCCGCGGTTCTCCGGTATGGCGATCACGAAGTTGAACGGCACGGGCGCGTGGCAGTATCTGCGGCGGAACTCGGGCGTGTGGCGGACGATCCGCGGCGCCTCGGCCGACCGGCCGTTCCTGCTGCCGTTCTTCGCCCGGCTGCGGTTCGTACCGGCGGCGGGCGCCGGCCGCGCCGGGGCGTCGGTGCGGTTCCGCGCCTGGGACCAAACCATCGGCACGGCCTACACCCGCCATCGGCTACGCTCCGGCGAAGTCGGCGGAACGGGCGCCTTCAGCACGACCGCAACGACCGCCCGCCTGCAACGCTCGACCGACGCCCGCCCCGTGACGAACGCCGCGTCGACCACAGGGGCGACCGGCCGCTCGGCGAAGCCAACCCTGTCGGCCGCCCTCTTGGACGCCGTCTGGACCGAACTCGCCGCCGACTGACCGTCATCCGTCTGAACCCAAAACGTCACAGGTTTTTTATGAAGTGATGCAACCCTGGAAACAGCTAACAGGTTACGCCAAAAAATGTTTGACGCCACAACCGCTTGATCCTAAATGGCTTCCGCTGCTCCATGAAAAAGGCTGTCACGCTTCGGGCTCAGACGGATTGGTTCAGTACGTCAACTCGGCGCCGAAGACGAAGTTCAGACCAGGCGAGTGGACGAACGTGCCGACGCCCTCCGACGTACTGAGGGCCAGCGAGCCATGCTCGAAGTAGCTGCGGTCGAACAGATTGTTCGCCGCCGCCGTGAAGCGGAAGGCGATTCGCGAGCCGAACCTCGAGTCGCTTAAAATACCACGACTCAGACCAAAAAGTCCCCTGAAACGTATGCCGGTCGTGCCCCACGAGCATTGAAGGCGGCATGGGTATGATATACAACGACTTGCGTTGAAAGTCCCCCGCCGCTGGATGGAGCTTGTCATGGACGACGACCTCGGCCGCTTCTGCTGTCAGAACTTGAAATGCCCCCGCTACGGCGAACGCGGCGGCGGCAACCTCACCGTCTGCGGCCGGTACGGCAGGCAGCAGCGCCGCCTCCTCTACTGCCGCTCGTGCAAATACCGCTTCTCCGAACGCAAGGGGACGCCCCTCTTCGGCTCCAAACTGCCCGACGACGAAGCCGTCGACGTCCTCGCCCACCTCGCCGACGGCTGCGGCGTCCGCCAGACGGCGCGGCTGACCGGGGCCAACAAGAATACGGTCGCCCGCTTCGTCGTCCTCGCCGGCGCGCACGCCCGACTCCTCCACGACGAACTCGTGGCTTTTTCCCCCGACGACGACCAAGGTCCAGGTCGACGAGAAGTGGTCGTTCGTCGGTAAAAAAGCCAAGACCTGCGATCCGGCGGACGCCGGCGACGACCTTCGCGGCGACTGCTGGGACCACGTCGCGCTCGACGCCGACGCCCGGCTGGTGGTGGAAGTGCTGGTCGGTCCGCGGACCGGCGACCTGGCGGAATCGCTCTTGGAGAGCGTCCGCCGTCGACTGGGCGGCCGGCCGCCGGCGCTGCTGTCGAGCGACGAATGGCCGGCCTACGCCGACGCGGTGTTGACGGTGTTCGGAGAAACCGAGACGCCGCCGCCGACGGGTCGGCCGGGCCGGCCCAAGGGGCCGCGGACGAGGCCGCCGGCGGGAATGTGCTACGCGACGGTGAACAAGACGCGGGAGAAGGACCGGATCGTCGCGGTGGAGCGGCGGGTGCTGTTCGGAACGCCGCCGGCCGGGGCGAAGGCCGGCACGTCGTACCTGGAACGGTGGAACGCGACCGACCGCCACCGGACGGCGCGGAAGGGCCGGAAGACGTACCGGTTCAGCAAGGAGTGGGCGGAGCACGAGGCGGCGACCGAGTTCGGGCAGTTCAGCTACAACTTCTGCTGGCCGGTGCGGACGCTGGCGGCGAAGGAGGCGTCGGGCCGGACGCGAAAGCGGACCCCGGCGATGGCCGCCGGCCTGACCGACCACGTCTGGACGCTGGCCGAATGGCTTACACTACCCGCCGTTCAACGGTAGTGGGGCACGACCCGTATGCCGGCAACACCGAAATCAAGAAGGCTTGGGGCAAAACGACCGAATAGCCGAATGAAAACATCCGGCCAATCCCTCGTTTATGAACTGCGTTGAGGCAAGGGTCCAGGCAATTAATCAAACAAGCCCTAAGAAGTCTCTGATAAGCTCCGAAGTCATTGCATCCTCGAACGTGAGGTCGTCATCACTGGCAAGTTCAGAGGGAAGGGCCAGTGCGCCGTCAGCGGCAAGTTGCTCAAGCGTTACATTCCGTGAATTCAGAAGTGCGAGATCGCGGAGAACCGCGTCGATTTCCGCTCCGTTCAACTCAAAATCCAAGGTTCGCGGAACACCAGCAGAAATCAGTTGGGCGAACGCGAGGTTGTCTGTATCGTCGTCCTCTTCCCTGTCCGTATCACGCACAGACCTTGTAGTTCGAATCGTGCGAGCCCCCGATTCGAAACGGAAGTCCGGTTGGTCAGGCAAACTAGTCATCGGGGCTTGAGAAAATTCAAATCGAATTACTCCCCGCGACGCACGCAGCAAGCTGAAAGGAGACATCGCATCAGAGTCGAGTGCGCGTACGTTCGCCCGCGAACCGCTTCGTCCGATGGACTGATCCCAGGCGACGACGCTCAATTCGCCGCGGCCGGAAATGTTCCTGATTCGTGTGTTCGACGAGAGCAACAAAGCGCGAGTTTCCGAGACGCTCCCAATTCGACGCCATCGGCCGTCGGCAAGACGGTACTCGTAACCGTTGCCGACGCGGCCGACGACGGCAATCCCAAGTCGATTGCGAACGCTGCGGTCGAAGGCCCTTCCCCTCAATAGTGAAGAGACCGTGACGCCGCCTCGTACGCCGGGAACCGGCCTTGGGTCCACCGGGAATGATGGGCGATCGCGGGAAACCGAGGAACCGTCCACCAGTGTGAAATCCGAAGGAATCTTCGAGGGATCAACGGTCCCGACTTTATCATTAGACAATCTGATCGTGTAGTTTTGAACTCCGCCAGCATTGCTGAACCGAAAGACCTTTACAACGAACTGCTCTCCGATTGTCCGCGCATTGAATGTAACGACTTCCCTGTCCTGGATTCCCCCCGAAAGCTGGAGTCTCGTGCCGTCTTCGTCCTGCAGTTCAAAATCCAAGTCTCCGTCAGCGTGCCTAAAACCCTCGAGAGTCACCGTAATTGGACCCGTTCGACGCGCAGCGAATCGAAAGAAGTCGGATTCCGAACCTTGGATCGTCCCTTGAATGAACGCGTTTCCTTGAAGGGGAGGGATCGGGTCTAGCGTCCGCGAGTTGACGATATTCGCCCTGTCGGATCTGTCGTTCGGCTCAAATTCCCTGTAAATCGCGTCAACTAACGTACTAGGAGGTGGGCTCGCGGGATTCGGGGCAGTCACGGGCGGCGGCACTGGAGTCACGGGTGGAGTCGGCGTTTGCGGCGGGGCAGCCGGATTCATCAAAGGGCCGGTGACGTTGAGAGAGTAGGGCTGATTCGCTACTGCGCCAGTTGAAAACTCAAATCGAAAAACCCTGAACACTAGGTTTCTTCCAGCCGCCACCGGTAGGTCGATGGACTCGTTATCAAGAACGCCTTCGGACGTGTCGATGACCTGTCGAGTATCGCCGTCGAGAACCTGCAGATCGAGGTCGCCCGCACTGTGCACGAAACTCAGCCGGATCTGAACCGTGCCGGCGGCGGTCGTGGTGAACTTGAAGAAATCGTTGTCGGAGGAGGTGGCGATCGTCAGCGCTTGATTCGTCAAAGGGCCGATCACGTTCGCAGAATCAAACGACTCATTCGGTTCGGTGTCGGCCGCCAGCGCGAGCCGATCCTCAAGTTGAAGGAAACGAAAACGTGAATCGGAGTTCGTCGCGTCAGTAGAGGAAGGCATTCAAAAGCTCCTAAATTAAACAGGTGTTGGCTGACGTACGGTCGAGAAAACTGGCACGATCATCAGTGGGTTGAACGGGTCTTCGCCTTGTCCCGGTGCAACTGCAGTACCCAAGCGCCCACCGCGAAGCTCAAGCAGCAAATAGGCATCGGTCTGTTCTCCGGTTTTCGAGACCTCAAGAAGCTCGTCCAAGCCTGCGTCGCCTTGCCAAAATCTTGTGCGAGAGTGCAAGGGTAGCAAGATTCCATCCAATCGATCTCCCGAGCTGGTTCTCGCCGTCGGGAAAAGCATTCGATGCATCATTTTGATGGAACCGGCCGGCGAATGCAAACTGTTTATTCAGAAATTGGCACCACGGGAGGCGGGCGGGGCGCGTATTACGCAAAACCCGCAGAACGCCCATTCGCTCGTCCGAGCATGTGCGACGCACTCAAGATAATCGATGCGTTCTTTTGAGCGAAGTGATCGTCACAATGTTGTTGCGAGTCTACAAACAGATTGCTCTATCTCGGAAACCGGCACGCTTCAGAGAATACATGATCGTTTGGGTCGGAACGGTGGATCTGTTAATTCCAAAGGTCAAGGAGCGGAGTTGAAGAGAGGCGCGAAAACAAGGATCAAAGAAGGACTGTCGACCGAAGGCGATGGAACTCCCTCACGCTCGGCGAACAATCTCATGATAGTGCAGGCAATGAATCGTCAGCGAAGTTCCGGACCACGACGTTAAGGCCGTCGAGTGCTCAAACTCTTTAATCAATACGATCTGTGTCACGTCACAATCTTGAGAGGGGTCGTCCTGGCTGGACCTTCGCTGACGTTTCGGGAGGAAATGGACAGAAGGACTACCACCTTGGTGGCCGTAAGAGAAAACCCGTGAATCAGCGGTTCACCCGACCACGGGAAGGAGCGGCGGGCGGACCTGACGGCCGGTTGGACGTACCGGCCGTCGTCAGCTTGCCCGACGAGAGTTCATGACGACGAAGTCCATCGGTCGTAGCGACGGACTTTCGATCAGTAAGTCATCTCGACGCCGAAGACGAAGTTCAAACCGGGGGAGTGAACGAAGGTTGCGACGTCGTTAGGCGTACTGAGCGAAAGCGATCCGTGCTCGAAGTAACTGCGGTCGAAAAGGTTGTTGACCGCTCCCGTCAGCCGCAAGCCCTCGCTGACTTGATAGAGACCTCGCAGCCCGAAGATCGAGAAGCCTGGCGTACCGGCCTCGCCCAGGGTGTCGGCGAGGTAGTCTTGGCCTTTCGCCATTCGGCTGTACAACTCGACCGACCACCGCTGATCTTCCGGTTCAAAGACCCGAAGGCCCACGAAGGCGCTGAGCGGATAGATGTTGGGCAGGCCGTCGGAACCGCCGCTCGATCTGAACTCGGTCGTGGTGTCGCTGTCCGCGAGGAAAGCGCCCGGATCGTGGTTGGTTCCCTTGACGTAGGTGAGCGACCCGCTCAGAGCGAGAAAGCGGAGCAACTTCCAATCAGCGGAGACGTCGCCGCCGTAGAGTGTGGCTCGGCTGAGATTGCGGTAACGATAGCCGAGCCGGTCGTTGAAGTCAGCCGGTGCCGAGTCGCCCTTGGCCAAGTCCAGGCTGCCGTCGCGGGCGACGAGGATGTAGTCGTCGATCAACGAGGAGAAGCCGCGGAGCCCGAAGGTGAACCGTTCGCCGGTCTTGCGGAAGCCGAGGTCGAACTGAATGTTCTTTTCGGGATTGAGGCCGCTGTCGCCGATGACGATGTTGTTGCCGGTGCGAACCACCGGCGTGAAGATTTCCTTGCTGTACAACTCGGCGAGCGAAGCGCTTCGCATGGCGAAGCCGACGCCCGCGTTGAACGAAGCCGTTTCGGCGACGTCGTACTTGGCCGTGCCGTAGAGCATGCCGAGCCACTCGGTTTGCGAACCGAAGTCGGAAATCAGAACGTCGTCGCGGACGCTGCTGTGAACGAGGTCGGCGCGGCCGCCGATCGAGGTCGACAGCTTGTCGCCCAGCGGCGTCACGACGTTGACGAAAACGCCGGCGTCATCCTGCCGGGACGTGGGAACTCCGGTCAGTTCATTTCTTTCCTCGACAAGTAGGTTGAGGTCTCCAACGCTCGTGACCGGCGTGAAGTAGAGCGGGTCACCATTCGCCGCCAAGGTCCGTTCGCGGTAGGAGACTTCGTTGCGGCGCCAATCGACGCCGCCGGTCGCCCGAACCTCGCCTTCTTCGCCGACGGCCAGAAGCGCTCGGAGACCGGTCGTTTGCGCCGAACCGTTGACGAAGGTGGCCGTCGCCGTGTCCAGGAAGGAGTCGGCGATCGATGCGTTATTGGGGACGGTTGGATCCCTGAGCGCGGCGGTCGCGCTGGGCAGGCGGACGAAACTGTCGTAATAGGAGTTTTGCTTCGACGAGTTCCGCGAATCGCCGCGATAGGGGGTGCGAGTGTACCAGAACTGAACGAGCGCCTGTTCCGCCGAGTTCGGCTCGTCCTGAACGATGAAACGTAGGTTGTACTGCTCGTTGACCAACTGTCGCAGGTCGTAAATGATGCCGGGCAGTTCGACGCCGTTCTGTTCGGTCCGGATGTAAGTTCCCTCGAGCCGGCCCTTTTCGGTCACGTCGAGGCCGAGGCCGACCATGCCGTCCCATTTTTGATAGCTGGCGGGCACGTCTTGGTTGCCGCCCAGGTTGTCGAAGCCGGGTAGACTGGCGAGGGACGATCCCAAGAGCGGGCTGTTGCTGCCGGGTTCGTAGTCGTTGCCGACGCGGATTCCGTAGCTGGCGAAGAAGCCCCAGTCCTTGCCGCCGCCGAACATCGACTGCCGGGTGTACAGGTTGTTGCCGTTGGTGTCGTGGGTGAACGCGGTCGAGCCGTGGATTTCGGGGCAGTCGTACCGCTGGGTGGGGTACAACTCGGCGACGAGGAAGGCGAAGGCGGGGCCGTAGAGGGAAGAATACGGGCCGTCGATGACGGTGATGTCCCGCACGATCCCGGGGTCGATTTGACTGAAGAGCGTGTCGATGTCCATTCGGGTCTTAAGCTGCGACATGCCGTCGGCGCTGGCCCGGATTTGCTCCGAGGAGAAGCCGCGGATGCGGGTGTCGAGATTGATCGCCGAGATGCGTCGCAGGCTGACCGAGGGGGCGTTGGCCAACAGTTCGCCGGTCGTGGTTGGGGCGGAAACGGCGCGATCGAGGGCGCCGACCGTCGAGAGCGGCACCGTGTCGTTCGCCTGCGAGACGTTGGTGACGGGCTGCGAACCGAGCAAGTTTGTGTTGTTGGCCGCTGCGGGAGTGTTGAAGAGGTTGGTGTTGGGACTGGAGGCGGCCTGGGTGTTGACCGGTTCCGGAGGAGCGGTTCCCACCCCCGAATCCCCGGGGCCGACCGGCGGGGTCGTTTCCATGTTTCCATTTTCGGGGACGGGGGGCGCGGTGGTGCCGGGCGGGGCGGTGTCGCCGGGGGCACCGTCGCCCTGAGCCTGAATGAACCGGAACGAGCCGTCCTCGTTCATGGCGACGTTCGCCGAACCGCCGCCGATGCGTTGTGCGGCGACTAAGTCTGCTTTCGCGGAAGTCGCGTCGCCTAGACGCGTGAAAACTTGCGATCGAGCGATGTAGAGCCGTGCATCGGTGGGTCGTTCGCTGATCGCTAGATTGAAGGCCGTGAGCGAGCGATTCCATTCGCCGGCTTGGGCGGCCGAATATCCGATCGCGACGGAGTCCAAGGGGCGCTTCACCATTTGGACCGCCGGCCGCGATCGGACTCTTTTCGCCGACGGCGGTGTCGCGGCGACGCCGACTCCCGACATCTCGACCACGACGGTTCCCGCGACGACGGTGCGGGCAAGAAATCGGAGCACTCGAGACTGCAGACGCATGAGGGGAATCCTTTCCACTCGAAGCCTACTTCGGGTTTGCCGACGGCGCACGGGACCGGAGGAGTCGACCATCCGCATCGACGGCCGCTTACGGCGGCGGAAGAGTCATCGGCAGAAGCATCCGCTGTGATTGGCCGGTTTTCAGGCACTTCGATCGTTGGGGCTGTAAAGATGGGAGACCTTAAACGTCTGGGCGGAAAGGTCGTCACTGAAGACTGACACACCCGTCCGTGCGAAAGAGTTCAGATCGATGACGTCGCAGTGGGAAGTCCTATTACGCCGGCACGGATGTAAGTCGGTAAGTTTTCGATCGCGACCGGTTTCCTATAATACTTCGCGGCGAGCGGGGTTCAACACCGGGAGGTGCATCGTGCAAGACGAGTATCAAGATCCGCGCGGCTATTCCGA
>JBOFFD010000900.1:0-7038 GCA_051648425.1 Planctomycetia bacterium | reverse complement strand
CGGCGACGAACTGCACGAACACGGCACTCGCATCCTGCTGCATCTGCGCGACGACGCGCACGACTTCTGCGAACCGCACCGTCTGAAATCGGTTCTTAAGAAGTATTCCAGCTTCTTAAGCCACCCGATCACGCTGCGCGACGAACGGGTGAACGACGTTCGGCCGATCTGGGTCGAACCGAAAAGCCAAGTGACCGAAGACCAGTACGCCGGCTTCTATCAACATCTGTCGCACCATTCCACCGAACGGCCGATGTGGCATCTACATCTGTCCGTCGACACGCCGATTCAGTTCCACGCGGTCTTCTTCTGCCCGCCGAACAACAAAGAACTTCTAGGGTTCGGCCGCGACGAACACGGCCTGCATCTCTTGGCGAAGCGGGTGCTGGTGCAGGACGACTGCCGCAACCTGCTGCCGGAGTATTTAAGGTTCCTGTACGGCGTGGTTGATTCCGAAGACCTGCCGCTCAACGTCTCCCGCGAAACGCTGCAAGACAACTCCGTCTTTCGTAAGATTCGCGGCGTGGTGGTGAAACGGCTCATCGACCGCATGGGCGTCTTGGCGGCCGAAAAGCCCGACGACTACCGCAAATTCCACGCGCAGTTCGGGCGAATCCTGAAGGAAGGGGTCAACACCGACTGGGACAATCGCGACCGCTTGGCGAAACTGCTGCTGTTCACGTCGTCGGCCTCGGAAGAGCCGGACGTTCAGACGTCGCTCGACGCCTACTGCGACCGCGCCGGCGAAGCGCAGAACCAAATCTATTACATCGGCGGCCCCGACCTGCCGTCGATTAAGAAGAACCCGAACCTGGAAATCTTCCGCAAACGCAACCTCGAAGTCCTGTACCTGCCGGATCCGATCGACGACTTCGTGTTGGCGTCGCTCGGCAAGTACCGCGACAAAAAGCTGATCTCGATCGACTCGGCCGACCTCGAACTGCCGGCGACGGCGCCGGAGCTTGAAACGCCGCCGACGGCGCCCACCTCCGGCTTCGGACGGGTGCTGGAACTTTTCCGCGACGCGCTCGCCGGCAAGGTGAAAGACGTCGTCGAATCGAAACGTCTTACCGACAGCCCGTGCTGTCTGGTGAACTCCGACGACGGCGCCAGCGTGCAGATGCAAAAAATTCTGAAGATGCACGACCCGAACTACAAATTCAGTCTGCGGGTGCTGGAGGTGAATCCGAAGGCGGCGCTGGTGGAACGGTTGGCGGCCCTGGCGGCGAACCCGGCCAACGACGCCTTCCTCGGCCAATGCGGCCGGCAGTTGTACGACGGCACGATGCTGCTGGAGGGCCTCGCGCCGGAACCGCAGGATGTAGTGTCGCGAATGCAGGAGTTCATGACCGAAGCCGCCGAACGCCGAACGACGATCCTGGAGGCGTAACGCACGCGGCGGTTTTTCCCGTCACGGGCGTCCCGTCCACCGCCTCGCGTGGAAGGGTGCCCACACGGTTGACCCCAGGCTCGTCGACCATAGAATGATCGTCGCTGACCAAGAGAAGTTTTCCTCCAAGACGGAAAAGCCGACCCCGGCGAACCTTCCGCCGCCGAGAAGTCTCTTTTGGAGCATAAGTTCTCGTAGCTCAATGGATAGAGCGTTGGCCTCCGAAGCCAAAGGTTACAGGTTCGAGTCCTGTCGAGAACGTTAAGCCCCGCAACGATTTGCGATGATCTTGATTCGGCACTTTTGACCTTTGACACTGAATCCCGTCAGTCAACGAAAATGAAGTCGGCCGCTGATTTCCTCGGCTGCAACCGCTCGGTTCCCTACAGCATCCTCCATCTAACGCTGGTGTCGCTGCTCCGGAAATAGGACGGTCGGCTCCGTTCCTCGTTTCGTTGCAACGTCCGCCACCACTCTGTAGACTTCGGAAAAGCGGCGGCCGCCAGGTGTCGCCCTGGAGTTGGAACCATGCAAAGCATCGCCGTCCGCAAGATCGAACACGCTCGACGAGGGGTAGAGGTCTTCCGCGCCGAGGCCGAAGAGGCCGAGCGGCTTATCGTCGAATCGCCGTTGGGGCGAACGCTCGAAGGTTTGATTGAAGACGGGCTGGCGCTGTTGGAAGGCATCCAACGTCTCGACATGGCCGTCCGGCGGACCTCGCTGGAAGACCCGACGGCGGGCGACGACCTCGACGGGGCTCTGCAAGTGGTGCTCCAAGAATGGCACGCGGCGTCGACGCGCGTGTTGTCGTGGGCCGCCGAGTTCCAGCATGGCGGCGGAGAACTGCGGCGCTGCGAAGAGTTCCGCGCCGCCGTCGAGAACATCGGGATTGGTCTGAACCCGTCCGACGAAATGACGGATGCGATGACGGAACTGTGCCGTCAGGCTGTCGAACGCGACGCGGCGGGACTGAGCGAGCCTTGGGGATGACCGTCGATGCCCAGGCCCACCACCCGCGCCGAGAACCACCGCGATCCCGCCTTTCATCCACTGTTCGACGCACTGCCGCGGCGAGTGCAGGCCGCCTGTGAAGAGTCGTTTGAGATCTTCCTCGCCAATCCCAACCTGCGAGGCTTCCGCCTGCATCCCCTGAAAGCGAACCATCGCGGCAGCCATCTGCCCGACAGTTGGTCAGTTGAGCCGGTCGTCGGCTACCGCGCGATCTTTTTCGTCCGCCCCGAGGATGGGCGCCACGTCTGGTACTGGATCGGAACGCACGCCGACTACGACCGGTTCACCGGCGTCAAGGCGTAGCGGCGGCGGACTGATAAAGGCCGATCGAAGCCAGGTAGGCGTTGTACTCCCATGTGGGTTCGGATTTGTATCACGCCCAAGAGTAAGACCGTTTACGACGGCCGATTAGGAAGAAACTTACACGAACCTGCGATTCAGTTCGAGTTTTCTCCGTCCGCCGGGTTGGCTTCGCCGTACGCAAGAATGGCGGGGGCGAGGGCGGCCGCCACGGAAAGCTGCCAACCTGCAATCCACATAATCGCGATGATCCCGCCTTCCGGAATATTGACGAGAATTGGAAACACCATCGCGGCGGCGGTGCCGACGATCAACGCCCGCCAGGCCGAGTCTTGAATCCATTCCCGCTGATCCGAGAGCGCCGGCATTAACATGAGGTACGTTCCGGCGGCGGCTCCGACGGGAGCCAGCAACAAGTCCGTCGCCATCGAAATCGCATGAGCCGTCATGTAACCAACGACGCATCGGACGGCCATTGTTATGACCTGCCACGGCGGTTCCCCGCACCACAACGCCCATGGAACGACGACGAACGCCGCGAACCCGACGCCCGGCAGGAACCACAACGTCGCGAGTTCCGCAATGCCGATCGCCGTCGTCGAGACTCCCGAAGCAAGTCCCAGTGCGACCAATAACACCGCCCGTATTTCGGCTTTCGTGAACGACATCCGTAGCGTCCTCTGAGGCCGAACGTTTCAATTCGGTCACTCGTCCCTGCCGGAAATCATTTCACAAACATAGCTGAATTTCGTCACGGCGGTCGCTCTTACTTCTTCATCGGGCCGACGAGCTCCACGAGGTTGCCGTCGGGGTCGCGGATCACCGTCAGGTAGAAGCCTTCGGCGAGGGCGGCCGGCAGGGCGACCGGGCTTTGGGCGACCAGGGGGACGCCGGCGGCTTTCAGGCGCTCGAGGGACTTCGTCATGTCTTTGACTAAGATCGTCGTGTACCGGTAGCCGGTTTGCGAGTGGATGAATTCATTCTTCGCGTCGGCGGTTTCCACGCCGGGCACGCTCATCAGCTTCATGTTCGTCGCGTCGGGGCCTTCGCCCAACGACAAGACTCGGATTTCCAGCGCGGGGCCGGAGGTCAGACCGGCGGCGACCGTCAGTTCCGACGGCGCCGAGAACCCTTTCCGTTCGGTGAAGCCGATCGCCTTGGTGTAGAAGTCGACCGACTTCTCCACATCGCGGCAGCAGAGGCCGAAGTCGATTACCGGGCGGGCGAACTCGGACGGCGCCTCGTCGGCGGCGTTGGTGCGCCAGCCGGCGCCCGCGAACAGGCCGACGGCCGTGAACAGGGCGGTGACGGCCAGGGTGCGAAGGGAAACCAAGTGCGCCGTTTTTGACATCGGAAGGTTCCAAAAAGGGTTCGGAGGTCGGCGGTTGAAGGTGCCGACGGTACGGAATGTATCGTAGAAGCCGGACGGTGCGGGGGCATCGGCGGGTCGGTTGGCGGTGGAAATGGGGGGACTGCGCCGGTGACGGCGGCGTGGAAATCGACGGCGGCGAAGGAAATCAACAAGTTTCGCCAAGCTGAGCGGGCCGGACGGCCGACAGTGAAAATGGACGTACGACGAACCCAAAGCCGAAGATGCACTCCGAGGGTGGCGAACCCCCGGCGACGCGCCTTTCCCGACGGAATCGGCCCACCGATTCCGTTCGCCTTTCACGGCTTTCGGTGCAGGAGGCACGGGCGCGGACGTCGTCAGGCTGGTATGGACGCGAAGTCGACGGCCGGGGTGCGCCCCGACCGCATCGGCGCCTGGAAGAGGAAGACGAAGATCCACGCTCGGCGGACGCCGAACACGGGGGTCGCCATCCAAAATCCAGACCCCGGCACGGACGTGCGAAGGGTCTGCCCGAACCGACCCGGCAGAACGGAGCACGCATGAAACGATCGACGACCACCGGCCCCGCGCCCCGGCGACTTCGCGTCGAACGACTCGAAGACCGTCATCTGCCGTCGGTGGACGTCGTCGATCCGCTCTTGGAATCGTTAGGGCGGGGGCCGCGCGGCGACGCTCTGGAAGGCTTCGGCGAGGGACCGATCGAATCGGGTTCGCCGGTGAACGCCGCCGGGCTGGCCAGCGTTCGACAGCGTTTTCCCACGGACGCCCGCGGCAAGGCGCTGACCGGCGCTGGGTACAGCGTCGCCGTCATCGACAGCGGCATCGACTACCGCCACCCGGCGCTGGGCGGCGGTTTCGGGGCCGGTAAGAAGGTCGTCGCGGGGTACGACTTCGTCGACGGCCGACACGGCGGCTACGACGAAGGCGACTCCACTTCCGGCCCCGACGGCGACCCGATGGACCCCCGCGGCCACGGCACCCACGCCACCGGCATCATCGGCTCCACCGACTCCGAGTATGGCGGCGTCGCTCCGGGCGTCAACCTCATCGGTCTGCGCGTCCTCGATAAGAACGGCAGCGGCCAGTGGACCTGGGTCGAATCGGCTCTTCGCTGGGTGCGCGACAACCGCTCCCGCTACAACATCGCCGCCGTCAACCTTTCGCTGGGGCTGGGCGTTTACAACGTCGCCCCGAACTTCCCCGTCATGGACGGACTCATCAAGGAACTGACGGACGCCGGCGTGGTCGTCGTGGCGGCGGCGGGCAACAACTACATCGGGAACGAATCGGTCGGCGGCTTGCAGTACCCCGCCATCAATCCGAACGTCATCAGCGTCGGCGCGGTCTACGACGGCGACTACGGCTCGCGCACCTGGTCGAGCGGCGCCCGCGACGACACCACCGGGGTCGACCGCGTCGCCAGCTTCTCGCAGCGCGGGGCCGCCCTCGACATCATGGCGCCCGGCGCGCTCATCCGCTCCACCGGTTTGACGGCGAACGGCAAGTCGGGGTTCAGCGACTACGGCGGCACGTCGCAGGCGGCGCCGTTCGTCACCGGAGCCGCGGTGCTGTTGCGGCAGGCGCTTGACTCCCTCGGTCGGCCCGTCGGCAAAGACACCGTCTCATTCATCCGCGACACGCTCGTTTCCACCGGCGACGTCATTTACGACGGCGACGACGAAGTCGACAACGTCGTGAACTCAAGGCGGAACTACCACCGTCTGAACATCAACAAGGCGCTGACGCGGGTTCTCGGCAACACCGGCTCGACGACCGCCGACGCGAAAGAGCCGAACGCCTCGCAGGCGCAGGCGACCAACCTCGGCCGGCTGCCGACCGACACCGCCTCGACGTTGACCAACCTGTCGTTTCACAATTCGTTCGACGTCGATTGGTTCCGTTTCGAGCCGACGCGCAGCGGCCGTTTGAAGCTGGAAGGGGCGGCCGGCGGGGCCAACCGCTTGAAGGTGACGCTGGTCGATGAATCGACCGGTACCCAACGGCTGGTCTTTTCGTCGAGCAGCGCGGCCGGCGCGATCTTAAACGCCGACGTGACGGGTGGCGTCGGCTACCATGTGAAAATCGAGTCGCTGGGCGGTTACGTCGGCGGCTACTCGCTGAAATTCAACCCACCGAGCGGCACCGTGACGGGGCCGACCGATCCGGGCGATCCCTCGACGGATCCGTCGCCGCCCACCGGTTCTTCGGGGACTCCGGGCGACCGCTACGAGTCGGCCGGCAACAACGTCCAAGGCGCCGCGACTTGGCTCGGCTACCTCGATCGCGCCGCCACCGTTTCGTCGCTGTCGATCCACGCCGGTTCCGACGTCGACTTCTTCCGCTTCCAGTCGCGGCTCGTCGGCAACTTCCGCCTTCGCGTGGAAGTGACGAAAGGGAATCTGGCCGACGTACGGCTGCAACTGGTCGACAACGGCAATCGCGGACGGCTCGTCGACGGCTCGATTAAGAACAACGGCGTTCAGATCGACGCAGGTCTTAAGACGGGTGTGAATTACTTTCTGAAGGTGAACACCGTTTCAGGGAAGACGGTGGATTACACACTGAAACTGGAGCTGGTTTCGGGAACGGCCCCGACCGCACCGCCGGTCGTGGTCAATGCGACGCCCGACCGCTATGAAACCGGCGCCGGCAACAACGTGCAAGGCGCCGCCAGTTGGCTGGGCAACGTCGTCAACGGAACGACGGTTTCCAATCTGACGGTTCACAAGGGCGACGTCGATTGGTACCGCCTGCAGACCGGCGCCGACGGTTGGTTCCGCATTCGGGCGACGGTGAAGGGGAACGTCGGCAGTCTGCGGTTCGGCTTTCTCGACGGCCGCAACGGATTCAAAGAGACCGTCGGCGTGGTCAAGAACGGCGTCGTGGAAATCTCAATCGCGTTGCGCACGCGAGTGAACTACTTCATGCAGGTGCGGGCGTACGACGGCTCGGCGCTGGAGTATTCGCTGCGGTTCGACTATCTCGG
>JBOFFD010000899.1:0-4220 GCA_051648425.1 Planctomycetia bacterium | reverse complement strand
TACTCGCTCGGCATCATGCTGTACCGCATGCTGACCGGGCGTCTGCCGTTCCTCGGCGAGACGATGTTCGAATACGTCAACCAGCGCATGAAGGGGACGTATCCGCCGCCGTCGGTCGTGGCCGACGACGTGCCGGTCGAATTCGACGCGCTAGTCAGGGAACTGATGGAGCGCGACCCGACCGATCGGCCGCGCGACGCCTTCGCCTTGATGCAACGGCTGTTGGACATCGGCCGGGCCGCCCGCGAGGGAACGCTGCGGGAGAAGCGGAAGGTCGAGGTCGAGAAGGTCGACGCCGCGACCGCGAAAGTCACCCGTTCGAGGCTGGCGGATGCTTCGGAAAAGAGCATCTTCGGCACGTTCACCTCCGGCGTTCACACGCTGTTCGGTACGCTGTCCGGAGCGGTGCTCGACGGAAAAAAGAAGAAGAGGTCGACCGGCGACGAACCGTTCTACGAGACCACCGGATTCTTAGTCGGCCTGTTGGTCGCGACGGCGCTGTTCCTCGGCTGGATGTTTTGGCCGTTGGGGCCGGACGCCCTCTTCGCCAAGGGTAAGACGCTGATGGCCAGCGAGGCGTACGACGACTGGGACCGGGCCGTCCGCGACTACTTCGACCCGCTCGAGCGGAAGTACCCCGATTCCGAGTACAAGGACGAGATACAAGAGTTCCGCGATAAGATCGCGGTGTCGAAGGCGGAGGGGCGGATCCGCTACTACTTCAAGTTTCGGCTTCCGAAGGAAGGCGCGACCGAAGCGGAAGCGAAGTTTTTGGACGCCGTTCGACTGGAAGACGATTTCAACGATCCGATCACCGCGCAGCAGCGATATAGAGCGATCATCGAGGTTTTCGGCGAACAGCCGGCGGAACGGCCGTGGGTGTTGCTCGCGCGGAAACGGCTGGAAAAACAGCTCGTCGCCGCCTCCGACGAAGAACGACGGGCGAAGAAGCGGGCGGCCGTGGCGGCGGCGTTGACGCGGGCGCGGGCCGCCGCCAACCGCAGCGAAGCGGTGCAACTGTACGCGGGGATCGAAGATCTGTACCGTGGCGACGCCGACGTGGCCGACTTGGTCGAGGAAGCGCGGCGGGAAGCGGGCGGCGCGCGGCCGCCGGCGCGAAACACACCGAAGAGCGCGCCGTGATCCACCGGCCGTCGATCGTTCGCAAAGGCCGACTCCGATGACGACCGCGTCCTTGCGCGCCCGCCGTTTCGCCAGTCCGACGCCCAGACTAGAGCGTCTGCGGATCAATCTTTCGTGGTTCGTGAAGCTGCGCTGGGCGGCGGTCGCGGGTCAGACGGCCACACTCTTAGGCGTCGTCTTAGGGCTGCGGATCGACCTTCCGGTCCTACCGTTGGCGGTCATCATCGGCGTCGAGGCGGCGACGAACGCGGTGCTGCACGGTTGGCTGCGGCGGGCCGAGCGCGCCGGCACGCTCGACCGTTGGCGGCGGCGGGTGGAAACGCTGCTGGGCGCCGTCATGACGCTCGACGTGTTGTTCCTGACGGCCATGCTTTCGGTGGTGGGCGGACCGTACAACCCGTTCAGCATTTTCTTTCTGGTGAATGTTTCGTTGGCGGCGGTCGTATTGCGCGCCGCCTGGGCCTGGAGCATCGACGCGCTGGCGATCGTCTGTTTCGCGGGCCTGTTCTTTTTCCATCGTCCATTGCCGGCGCTAGGACTGCCGCTGCGCGACGGCGACCAGAATTACGTATTGGAAGCGGCGCTGCTCATCGCCTTCGGTTGGGCGGCGACCTTCATCGTCTATTTCATCCTGCGCGTGACCCGCGAACTTGGTTGGCTGGAAGAGGAACTGACGCTGGCGGGCGAGCGCAAGGCTCGCAGCGAAAAACTGGAAGCGCTGGCGACGCTGGCGGCGGGCGCGGCGCATGAACTGTCGACGCCGCTGTCCACCATCGCCGTCGTCGCCCGTGATTTGGAGCGGGAATTGCAACGGCAGGCGGAAGCCGACCCGACCGGCGGCTCGAAGACGCAGGAGGCCGCCGACGACGCCCGCTTGGTGCGCCGCGAGGTGAACCGCTGCCGAACGATTCTGGAACGGATGGCGGCCGACGCCGGCGCGAGCGCCGGCGAAGCGGTGGTGGCGATGACGCCGCCCGAACTGACGGCGGCGATTCTGGAGTTGCTGCCGCGCGCCGACCGGGTCGACGTCGCCGCCGAGGCGGGCGTCGACTGGCCGCGGGTGGTGGTGCCGCGGGTCGCGCTGTCGCAGGCGCTGCGCGGACTGGTGCAGAACGCGATCGACGCCTCGCCGCCGGACGGCCGGGTGCGCATCGAACTGAACGCGCCGCCGGCGGGTGCCGACCGCGCGGGGTACGTCGAGTTGATCGTCCGCGACCGCGGCGAAGGGATGCCGGGCGACGTACTGGCCCGCGCCGGCGAGCCGTTCTTCACGACGAAGGAACCGGGGAAGGGGATGGGACTGGGCATCTTCCTGGCGCACACAGTGGTGGAACGCCTGGGCGGATCGCTCGCGCTCGAATCTTCGGCCGGCTCCGGAACGACCGCGGTCGTCCGCCTGCCAACGGACTCGTCCGACCGGTATCCATCTCGGTGAGTTGACGGCATTGACGTCTTAGAGAGCCGCCGCCTTCAGGCGCCGCGTCCGTTCGGCTGCCGTCCACGGCGTCGAAGCCGTCGGACGCGCCAAGTAAAAGTGCCGGCTATCTTAGGATGTCTATGCAGTGGATTGAATTCATACCGCGTCGACTTTCAGATTTTGGAAACGCGGACTACGCCGAGCGTCAGGCGGCGCGGCGGATGACGCCCAGGTCGCCGGCGGCGAGGTAGAATTCGGCGACCATTTCAACCACCCGTTCCTGTTGGGCGTCGGTCAGTTCGGGGTAGATCGGCAGCGCCAGCGTGTGGGCGGCGGCGTCTTCCGCGTGCGGCAGGTCGCCGACCTGATATCCCAACGAATGGAAGCACTGTTGCAGGTGCAACGGCACCGGGTAGTACACTTCCGAACCAATGCCGTTGGCGGCCAAGTGCCGGCGGACCGAGTCGCGGTCCAACACCTTCACCACGTACTGGTTGAAGACGTGGCGGTCCGTCGCGCCCTTCGACGCCGCCGGTGTGGCGACGACCCCCGTCAGTCCGGCCCCGTCGAACAGTTTGTCGTACAGCGCGGCGTTTTCCTGCCGGGCGACCGTCCAGGCGTCCAAGTGCCGCAGTTTCACCCGCAGCACCGCCGCCTGCAGCGCGTCGATGCGGAAGTTTCCGCCCACCATCGAGTGGTAGTACTTCGGCTCCATGCCGTGCATGCGGATGCGGCGCAACCGCTCGGCGAAGGCGTCGTCGTTAGTGACCACCGCGCCGGCGTCGCCGAAGGCGCCAAGATTCTTAGACGGAAAGAACGACAGGCAGCCGGCCAGCCCCATCGAGCCGGCCCGCTTGCCCTGGTACTCGGCGCCGATCGCCTGGGCGGCGTCTTCAATCACCGGCAGCCCGTGACGCTCGGCGGCCTCTAAGATCGGCGCCATGTCGGCGCAACGGCCGTAGAGGTGGACGGGCATCACGGCGGCGGTGCGGCGAGTGATGCGCTTGGCGACCTGTTCCGGGTCGAGATTGTAGCTGGCGGGGTCGACGTCGACGAAGACCGGCCGAGCGCCCAGCCGGGCAATGACGCCGGCGGTCGCGAAGAAGGAGTAGGTCGACGTGATGACTTCGTCGCCGGGACCGACGTCGAGCGCCATCAGCGCCGCAAGCAGGGCGTCGGTGCCGCTCGACATTCCGATGCAGTGTTTCGACCCGCAGTAGTCGGCGACTTCCGACTCGAAGGCCGAGACCTCCGGCCCCAAAATGAACTGTTGGCTGGCGCAGACCCGCTCCACGACGCTCATGATCTCGTCGCGGATCGACTCGAACTGTCCCTTGAGATCCAACAGGGGAACCGGAACGGTAGTCATGGCCGACGCTTCCTTCTGATGCGGGCGGGCCGCGGAGGCGGCCGACGGCGCGGGTGGCGGAATCGCGCCGCCGCCAGGCGACGCCGCCGTGCAGGGGCTGGACGAGCGAGCCGCCGTCGACGGCGGTGGCGTCCGATTCCCGTCGCTCGAATTCCGATCACGTCCGCTACCGCGCGGATTTCTTCGGGTCAAGGCCAGCCGCCGGCCCGCGCGCCCGCGGGTGTGCCGGCGTCGGCGACGGCGGTGAAGTCGCCGTCGGTCGCCGGCCCGCGCGCCCGCGGGTGTGCCGCT
>JBOFFD010000898.1:0-2726 GCA_051648425.1 Planctomycetia bacterium | reverse complement strand
TATCGGTGGCCGATCGTCGGTCGGCCGCGCGCCCCCGAAGACCGCGCGGAATACCGGTTTGGCCGGCACCTGCAGGCCGTGGGACGACTGTTGCAGGCCTCCGGCGATGAACAATTCGCCCGCGCCGCGATCGCCAAGTTTCATCGGTCGTCGGAAGGCCGCCGCGCCGGCGCGAGAACCGACGAACCGTCGCCCGTCCGACGCGACCGTCCCGAATCCAAACCCGACGCCCCTCCCTCGGAGCCGCCATGACCGACCCGTTCGACGATGCGCCGCCGTTTACGCCCGCCGCGCCGGAACCCTCGACCGGCGACGACCTGGAACTCGTCGTCGAACCGGACGCCGTCGACGCGCCGCCGGCCGAACTGGTCGCGCCGCGGAAGTCGTCGACCACCGTCGCCGATCTGATCGAACGGCTGCGCGACGAGGTCGCCAAGGTGTATCTCGGGCAGGACGACTTCGTTCGCGGCACGCTGGTGGCGCTTTTCTCCGGCGGCCACGTGCTGATTGAAAGCGTGCCCGGCCTGGGTAAGACGCTGCTGGTGCGGGTGTTGTCGAAGATTCTGGGGTGTAAGTTCCACCGCATACAGTTCACCGCCGACCTGATGCCGTCCGATCTCACCGGTCAACCGATTTTCGATCTCCGCGAACAACAGTTTCAGTTTCGGCCGGGGCCGGTCTTCACCCAACTGCTGCTCGCCGACGAAATCAACCGCTCGCCGGCGAAGACGCACGCCGCCCTGTTGGAGATCATGCAGGAACGCCGGGTGACGGTCGACGGCGTGACGTATCCGCTGGAGAAGCCGTTCATCGTGCTGGCGACGCAGAACCCGGTGGAATCCGAGGGCACCTACAACCTTCCCGAGGCGCAGCTCGACCGCTTCATGTTCAAGGTGGTGGTGGAGTACCCGACGGCGGCGGAAGAGGCCGACGTTCTAAGGCTGCACTGCCGGCCGACGGAGGTCGACGATCAACTGGAGGAACGGTTGGAAGTATTGGTGAATCCGACCAAAATCATTCAGGTTCAAGACTACTGCCGCAAGGTGCGGGTCGACGACAAAGTGATCGACTACATCAACGCGGTGGTGCGTAAGACGCGGACCTGGCCCGACTTTCACATGGGGGCCAGTCCGCGGGCCGGCATTTCGCTGCTGGCGGGGGCGCGGACGCTGGCGGCGTTCAACGGCCGGCGGTACGTCACGCCCGACGACGTGGCGGAACTAGCGCTGCCGGCGCTGCGACACCGGGTGGTGGCGTCGCCCGAGGCCGAGGTGGAAGGCCGGTCGGTCGACGACGCCTTGCGCGACATGCTGCGGACGGTCGAAGTGCCGCGCCTGTGACGAAAGGAACCCGCCGTGGAATTCGATGTGACGGTGTGGGCGCTGGCGGTGTTGTTCGTTTCAATTCCGATCGGCGCCTTGTTCAGCGCGTTCGGTCAGTCGGACTTTGAATCGTACCGTTCGTTCACCACCCGCGAGGATTTGTTGGCGCACCTGGAAGGAATGCAGGGTCCGCCGGCGCTGCGGTCGTTTTGGGTTTGTTGGATCTTAGTGGTGGTGTTGGGCGGCGCGTACGTCGCGGCCACCGCGCTGGCGGCCTATTGGCTGCGGGCGCTGGGCGATCGAATCGTCCTCTTGACGTCGGGTGGGTGAACGACCGATGATCCATCCTTCGGCGCGATTGACGGCGCTAGCGGCGGGGGCGACGGCGGCCGCCGCCGTGGCGGCGCTGGTGCGACCCGACGACGGCCTTCCGGCGGTGTTAACGCTGGACGGCGTCTTGCTGTTCGTCGCGCTGGTCGACCTCTGGCGGCTGCCGCGCCGCCGTCGGCTTGACGCCGCCCGCGAGTGCGGTTCGGTCTGTTCGCTCGGTCGACGGCAGCGGGTGACGCTCACGTTCGACAACCGCACGTCGCGTCCGCAGCGGGTTCACGCCGTCGACGACCGGCCCGCGCCGTTTACCGCCGAGCCGCGCGACCTTCTGCTGACGATCCCGGCGCGGTCGCGGGCGGTCGTTCACTATTTTCTTACACCTCGGCGCCGCGGGTCTTACACCCTCGACGCGATTCACCTGCGGGTCGCCAGCCCGGCGGGCCTGTGGTGGAAGACGGTCCGCAAGCCGGCGGATACGGTGCTGCGCGTCTACCCCGACCTGCGGCAGATCACGCGCTACGAACTGCTGGCGCGAACGAACCGTCTTAGTCTGATGGGCGTCCGCCGAACGCGGCGCGCCGGCGGCGACAACGACTTCGAGCGGCTGCGCGACTACACCACCGACGACAACCACCGCACCGTCGACTGGCGCGCCACCGCCCGCCGCCGCCGGCTGATCGTCCGCGACTTTCAGGCCACCCGCAGCCAACGACTGGTCTTCCTGATCGACGGCGGCCGCATGATGATGAACGAAGCCGGCGGCCTGTCGCTGTTGGACCACGCGCTCGACGCGATGCTGATGCTGGCGCACGTGGCGCTGGCGCGCGGCGACCAGGTCGGTCTGTTGTATTTTTCCGACCGCGTCCACCGTTGGATCGACGTCGAAGGCGGCCGTCGGCATCTCAACCGCATCGTCCACGCCGTCCACGACCGCTTCCCCGAACCGGTCGAATCGCGGTACGACGAAGCGTTCCTGCACCTGCACCGCCACTGCCGCAAACGCACGCTGGTGGTTTTGGTGACGAACCTGATCGACGACGTGAACGCCCGCCAGGTGCGCGGCCATTTGACGCG
>JBOFFD010000897.1:0-2436 GCA_051648425.1 Planctomycetia bacterium | reverse complement strand
CGGCGTCTGGCGCTTCACGGCGGCGCAGCTCGCCGGCCTGACCTTCACCGCGCCGCCGGACTTCAACACGCCGGAACGCGGCGTCGCGACGCTGACCTTCACGGCCCGCGCCGCCGCTGCCGTGTCGACCGCGGCGTCGCAACCGACCGTGGTGCGGATAACCGTCGCGCCGGTCAACGACGCCCCCACACTGGCCGCCGGCCGGTCGGTGCGGATTCCGTCGGGGCCGCTCGGCCTGCGGGTGTCGGCGATCGTGGGGCGCGTCCACCGCGACGTCGACGCCCTCCCGCGCTTCACCGGCATGGCGGTCACGAAGATGAACGGCACCGGCGCGTGGCAGTATCTTCGACAGAATTCGCGCGTCTGGCGGACGATCCGGGGCGCCTCGGCCGACCGGCCGTTCCTGCTGCCGTTCTTCGCCCGGCTGCGGTTCGTACCGGCGGCGGGCGCCGGCCGCGCCGGCGCGTCGGTGCGGTTCCGCGCCTGGGACCAAACCATCGGCGCGGCCTACACCCGCCATCGGCTACGCTCCGGCGACGTCGGCGGAACGGGCGCCTTCAGCACGACCGCAACGACCGCCCGCCTGCAACGCTCGACCGACGCGCGTCCTGTGACGAACGCCACGTCGACCACTGGGGCGACCGGCCGTTCCGCGAAGCCGCCCCTGTCGGCCGCCCTCTTGGACGCCGTCTGGACCGAACTCGCCGCCGACTGACGTCATGACGGCGAGCTTCGCGTCAAGGAAAGCCTACGTGTCGTCGCGGTCGGACGCGGGGTCTGGATCGGCGTCGGCGCTCGTCCCGGCGTCCGCGTTCAGGGCCGTGAACTCGGCGGCGTAGACGGGGTCGCGGAACTCGTAGTCCACCGTTTCAGCGAACGCCGTCAGGCCGAACGGCCGGGGGAAGAGCGTCTCCCACCAGATCACCGGCAGCAGGCAGACCACCACCACGCCAAACATCAGCCACCGCTTGAACGGCCCCTGATACCACTGCAGCAGCGACCCGGCCACCACCACCCCGACTGCGATGGCGACCACGTCGACCGCGAAATGAAGCCGCCGCTGACGGCGCATTCGGGCGGCGCAGGACTCGCAGGCCGGCACGTCGACGGTGAACCGGCGGCCGATGGTCCAAAAGGCAAAGTTCCACCAACCGATGGCGTGCGTTCCCGCGCGAAAGGTGGCGCCCGGCGAGTCGACCCCGCAGGCGACGCACCGATCCGGAAAGACCGCGCGGTGCGGCTTCGGCAGATTGACGTCCGTACTCATCGGCATTTTCGCCACCTCCGATTTTTCGCCGAACGACGATGCACGCCTGTCGGGGGTGCGTCGGCCCGTTCGGGCAAGATCAGCCGCATCGGTTGGTTCGACGGCGACTCCGCTTCTCGCGCTGCTTGAGACCGCGCCCGGCCGCCTTCGTGTCGTATCCCTTCCGAAACCGCTCCAGCCAGCGCGCCGTCCACCGCTTGTCGTCCGGATCATACGGGTCGCCCAGTTTGGCCTCGAACTCCTTGATAAGCCGTTCCAAGTCGGCCATCGTGACGGCGTGGATGCTGCCGACGTCAAAGTACGGGTTCCCGTTGAAGCGATACCTGACGATGTATTTGTGGTTCTTCGTCATCGGTCGCAAAGCCTTTGAATGACCTCGCCCGCACCGACCGGCCCGTGCCGAACTCGTGGTAAGCCTATTCAGGGCCGCTATCGGGTCTAGCGCCTGATTCGGCTTGCGTAAGATGGCCTGCGACCACGTCCGCCAATTCGTCAAACGATACGTCGGCCGCCCTGCCGACGACCCGATACGGGAAGTCGTCGCCGAGTGGGCGCGGCCGTTCCAGCTCATACCCGAAGCGATCCGGCGAATCCCCGTGGCAGGAGATGTAGACCAACACGCCGGGGTCGCGGCGGCTGGCGACGCCGACCGCGCACCGGTCCGACGCCCAGTGGTCGGCGAGGACGAACGCCTCCGGCCCAAGTCGCGACCGCAGCCGGTCGAGAGCGGCGAGGACGGCCGGGGTCTTGTCAAGCGACGTCACCGTCAAAGCCTCCGCCGCCGAACGACCCCGGCTCATTCGCCAAGCCCGAGTCTTTGGTTGATGCGCCGGCGGCCGATAGTCCTCCCGGCGGGGATCGAACCCACGACCACCGGCTTATAAGGCCGACGCTCTGCCACTGAGCTACGGGAGGTAAACGAGTCGGACGAACGTATGCCATCGCGTATCATCGCTTCCTCCCTTCCGTAACCGCCGCCGAAACGCCGACGTCATTGTACGAACCGTGTCTTGTTATTGATCTTCAGTTTGTTGCATGCGCCGGGTCGTTTTTGAGGTAGGGGACGGCGTTGTAAAAACTGCGGAGGCGGGCGGGGTCGGCGGCCGCCGATTGCAACACGGCGGTCGCGGCGCGTTCGATCTCGCCGATCGTGTTTGGGGTGAAGTTGG
>JBOFFD010000896.1:0-2492 GCA_051648425.1 Planctomycetia bacterium | reverse complement strand
ATGGACGAGCACTGCCGTGGGCATGGCCGTTCGACGCTCCATCGGTCCGAAGTACCCAGCCGGCGGCGGCGTCAGTTGCCGACCGCTTGGACTTGGCGTCCCAATTGCACGGCGCGGGGCCGTCGCGGCGCCGGGTCGTCAGATTCTCGGTCGGCCCCGCCGACCATCGCCGCCGAGCCGTTGAACGACGTATTGCGGGCCGAGGCTTGCACCGGTTCCGCGGGAGCCGCCGCCGGACTGCGACGGAACGGGCTGCCGAACTCCGCCGCCAAGTCGACCGGCTCGGCGTTCGCGAACTGACCGCGCTTGAACAGCATGGCGGCGTAGTCCGGCGTGATCGTATTCACCGTGATGTCGCTGCGCCGCATGCTCAGCGTCAGTTCCGTCTTCGTCTCCTCCCAACGGATCTTAATCCGGCGGGGCATGAACGTCCGGGTGGCGGCGTCCTCATAATATTCTTCGACCTGCGCGATCGCCAACTTTGTGCGGTTTTCGTCGAACAACTCGAAATAGCGGATGCGGTTGGTGGCGCGGTCGACGACCAGCCGTTTCACCACCTTCCGCCCGCCGGGCGAGGTCTGCACCGTCTTCAGCGACAACAGTTTGTCGTTGGCTTGGTCGGGGGTGTAGTCGGCGGCGTCGATCGGCGCGACCCCCAACACTTCCACGATCCAGTCGGGCTGGAACGGGATGGCAAGTTTTACACGCGGCAGGTCTTCGCGTTTGCAAAAATAGACCGCCGGCGGCTTGGCACGGGCGATCCAGAACCAGATTTCCTCCGAGTTCGACCCCAGGTCGATTTCGCTCTTGCCCGCGAACCGCCCCAGCAGACGGAAGTCGGCCGGTTGTTGAAACGCCAGCTTGGCGTTCAGCGTGACGATCTGCCCTTCCGAATCGCCTTCCACGTCGACGTGGTCGCACTTCACCGATTGAATCTTCGCGGCGTTGGCGTTCCAAGAAGTCACGAACCGTTCCACGGCGTCGCCCTCGGCCACTTTCGGCGGCGCCACCGCCGCTTGCGGCTGTTGGTGCATTCGCAGCGACGTGCAGCCGAAAAGCGGCGCGGCGAGCAGGCAGGCGACGACGGCCGTCGAGGTTTTCTTCATGGCGGTCGCTGCCTTTACGCTGACGGTCTTACGGGCGGTTGTCACGGCGCGTCCTCTCCGGCGAGCGACGCCAACTCGTCTTCGACGCGGGCGGCGGCCGCCTCGTCGAGTCGCGGATCGAGCACCGCGACGGTTTCGGTCGACCGCGGGCGACGCACCACGAGGTAGTCGGCACCGTCGATCTCTTCCACCGACTGCAACTTCAGTGCCTTTCGCCGAAGAAGCAAAAGCGTCGCCACGTAGCGTCGTTCCTCGTGCGCCGGATCGGGGGATTCGGGAACCTGTTCCCAGATCGCCAAGAGCGCCGCCACCGACGGCCCGCGCGGCTTTTCCGGGGCGGCGTCGGACGGAAGTCGCCCCGTCCAATGGGCATACGCCTCGGTCGGCGGACCCGTCCACGCCTCGGCGGCGTAGTCGCGGCGCTCCAGTCGGCCGCCGGGGGCGTCGATCAGCACCGCATGATACCGTTCGCCGGCCGTCAGCGGCCGCCCGGTGGCGGCGCAACGGCGGGTCGGCGGCCCAACATCGAAAGCCATCGCGCCCCTTTAACTCCGTCCCCGCGACCATCGGCGTGTAACGCTTACAACCAACCGCCGCCGCGATACCCGAAACCGCCGGTTCCTACAAGCGCCGCCTCGGGAACTATTGCACGCGGCGGTGTGCCGCTGGAAGCAGGCGAATCAGCAGTCCAGGCAGCGACTTCATCGTTAGCCGCCGTTTTCCTCAGCGGCGCGTCCTTGTCTTTCGATGCACGAAGAAAACGAACGCGCCGCTGAGGAAAGCGGCGGCTAACAAGACCTCTTTGCCTAAATCCAGAGGCACACCACTCGCACGCGGCGGTTCAACGGCTCCGCTTTTATACTATACAAGATAGTGGACGGCATAGACCGCGTTAATGAAACGACATCGAAAGGAGTATCGCCGATGAAACTGGGCTACGTGATCCTGTATGTGGCGGACGTCGAAAAAACGCTCGCCTTCTATGAAGCCGCCTTCGGCTTCACGCGGCGCTTCCTCAGTGAAAATGACTACGGCGAACTCGACACCGGCGCCACCACGCTGTCGTTCGCATCGGTCGATCTAGTCCGCTCGAACGGCGTCGACTTCAACGACCCCCGGCCGACGCACCCCGCGCCGCCAATGGAGGTCGCCTTCACCACCGACGACGTACCAGCCGCCGTCGCCCGCGCGACCGCCGCCGGCGCGACCCTCACCGCCGCACCCAAACAGAAACCCTGGGGCCAAACGGTGGCGTACGTCCGCGACCCGAACGGTTTCCTGGTGGAGTTGTGCACGCCGATCGGGTGACACGCCCCATAGCCCGCCGCGCGAGCAAGGGATTCCTGAATCCTTCGCGGCGTCGTCCGGCGATCGGAACAGGAATCC
>JBOFFD010000895.1:0-3857 GCA_051648425.1 Planctomycetia bacterium | reverse complement strand
GCGAACTGACGATGGTGCGGCAGTTGGCCGAGTGGACCGACCCGGGGACGACCGCGATCGACCCGGAAGCGGCCGTCCGCCAGTACGAAACCGTCGCCGCCCCCATCCTCGCCCGAGGCCTGACGCTGACGGTCGACGGCGTTCCGTGGGTCGTCGCGCCGACCACCGTCGAGCATCAACGGGCCGACCACGTCCGCTTCGTCTTTCATTTCCGCGGCGCGCCGCCCGAATCGACGACCAGTTCACAAAGCGGCGACCGGCGGATCGTCGTCGTCGACGACAATTTCGAGACGGACGGCGGCTACCGGCGCAAGGCCGCGACCACCGGGCCCGGCGCCATGCTGACGGCGACCAACGCGCCGACCCGGTTCGACGACGCGACGCCCCCCGCCGATTGGGAACTGTCGCCCGACGAAGAGGTGGAAAGCCGAACGGTGGCGGTCGTCGCGCGCATCGATCCATCGGCAGACCCGGCGCCGACCGTCGCGGCGGCGCCACTGGAGGCGACGGCCCAACCGGAGCAAAGCCTGCGCGAGCTGTTGGCGGTGGAGGCGACGACCGCCGGGCGGTGGAAATGGATCGGCCTGCTGACGGCGGCGTTCGTCATGGGGATGGTCCACGCCTTCAAACCGGGCCACGGCAAGACGATGGTCGCCGCCTACCTCGTCGGCGAAAACGGCACCGTCTATCACGCGCTCATCTTAGGGGCGACAACCGCCGTCACCCACACCGGCAGTGTCATGATCGTGGCATTGCTGTTGCAACCGTTCGCGCGGTCGGCCTGGCTCAGCCAGTCGATGCTGGCGTATGTGCTGTCGCTGGTCGGCGGGGGGTTAGTGTTTTGGTTGGGGGCGGCGTTGTTCGTGCGACGGTGGCGCGGCGAGGAAGACCTGCTGCACGTCCACGGACCGGGCGGCCACGTCCATCGGCCCGACGGCGGCGTCGACTACCTGCCCGCCGCCAAGCCCGCCGTCGGCTGGCGCAGCCTCGCGGCGCTCGGCTTCTCCGGCGGACTCTTGCCGTGCGACGACGCCGTCGCGCTGCTCATCGTCGCCGTTTCCGCCGGCCTGCTGCCGCAGGCGGTGGCGCTGCTGGCGGCCTTCAGCGCCGGCTTGGCGGTCGTACTGGTGGCGATCGGCGTCTTAGTCGTGCAATCGCGCGATCTTCTGTCGCGCTTCGGCGGCGGCGGCCGGTGGCCGGCCCGTTTGCAAGTCGCCAGCGCCGGCTTCGTCGCCCTGTTGGGCGCTTTTCTTATATTGCAGACCCTGTTCGGCTTCGGCGTTTCACCCCGTTGAGGAAAGATCACGCATGCAACCGCCCGCGACGCACTTCCGCCTCTTACACATCCTGACGGGCGTCTTCGTCGCCCTGCTGCTCATTTCCAACGTCGTGTCGCAGAAGATGATCGTCGTCGGGCCGTTGGTGATGGCCGGCGGCATCGTCTTATTCCCGTTCACTTACATCTTCGGCGACATCCTGACGGAAGTGTACGGCTACGCGCGCAGCCGAACGGTCATTTGGACCGGCTTCGCCTGTCAAATCCTGGCGGCGCTGACCTACGCTTTGGTCGTGGCGCTGCCGTCCGATCCGACGTGGACGGCCGCCGACCAGGCCGCGTTCCAGCAGGTGCTGGGCGTCGTGCCGCGCATCGCCTTCGCGAGCGTGGCGGCGTACCTGTGCGGCGAATTCTTCAACAGCCTGGTCTTAAGCCGAATGAAATACGCCGCCGGCGGCCGACGCGGCGCGCGGTTGGCGTGGCGGTTCCTCGCGTCGACCATCGTCGGCGAGGGCGTCGACACCGTCGTCTTCGTCGCGCTCGCCTTCACCGGCGTCCTGCCGACGCCGACGCTGCTTACGGTCGCCGTCAGTCAGTACGTGGTTAAGATTTTTTACGAACTGGTCATGCTGCCGTTCAGCATGCGTTTTTCAGATTGGGTGAAACAAGTGGAAGGGATCGACCACGTCGACCATCCCGACGAAACGTCGTACTCGCCATGGGGATGATCTGAATTCGGATCCTTCAGAGCCCGAAGCGTCAGCGAAGGTCCGGACGTGGCGACCCACTGGAAAATTCCTTCTCCCGCCCCGTCAATGCGGAAAGGAAGGAACAAGATTCGATGCAGCACGTCGTCCCGTTCGGAACTTCGCTGACGCTTCGGGCTCTGAAGGAGAATCGCGGCGCTTCACAAACGGCAGAAGCGGTTGCCCGGCAGGCGCTTCACCAGGCGCTTCATTTCCAGCATGACCAACGCGGCGCCGGCTTCCGAGGCCCGCAGGCCGGTCTTTTCCAACACCGCGTCGAGGTCCATCACGTCGAAGCCGATGGCGTTGAAGACGGCCGACTCCTTCGGCGGCAGCGTCGGGGCTTTGACCACCGGCGGGGGCGGTGGTTCGGGTTCGACTTCGCCAGCGGGGAACAGGGCGTCTTCGTCCTTGGACGGGTCGGGTTTGCGGATCGACGCCGGCGGGTCGTCGGCCAGCGTCGGCAACGGTTGCCCGGTGAGCTGCCGAACGACGTCCTCGGCCGAGGTGACGAGGTAGCCGCCGCGCTGAATGAGGCGGTTCGTTCCGCCGCTGGCGACGTCGCCCACCCGGCCGGGGACCGCCAGCACGTCGCGGCCTTGTTCCAAGGCGTGGTGGGCGGTGGAAAGGGCGCCGCTGCGCTCGGCCGCCTCGACCACCACCACCCCCAGCGACAAACCGGAAATGATGCGGTTTCGCTGCGGGAAGAGGCCGGGAAGCGGATCGGCGTCGTAGGGGGATTCGGACATCAGCACACCCTGTTTGACCACCGCTTCCGCGAGGTTGGCGTGTTCGGGCGGGTACATGCGTCCGAGGCCGGAGCCGAGCACGGCGATGGTGCGACCGCCGGCCGCGATCGCGGCGCGATGGGCGGCGGCGTCGATGCCGCGGGCCAGGCCGCTGACGATCGTCACGCCTCGACGGGCGAGGTCGGTCGCCAGTTGGGTCGCCATCTTTTCGCCGTAGGGAGTGGCTTTGCGCGAGCCGACGACCGCCACCGCCGCCTTGTCTTCCGGCAGCAGGGCGCCGCGAAGATACAGCACGACCGGGGCCGAGGGTATTTCCCGCAAGCGCTCGGGGTAGTCGTCGTCAAGCTCGAACAGGATCCGGACGCCGAGGTTGGCCATGCGGGCGGCCTCCTTGGCGGCGGCGTCGACGTCGGCGGTTTTCTTCAACAGGTCGGCGTTCTTGGCCCCGATGTTCGGCGCCGACCGCAGCGCGCGGACGCTCGATTGCAGCACGTCGACCGCCGACCCGAAGGTTTCCAGCAAGTTGCGCAGCCGCACTGGCCCAAGACCGTCGACCCCCGCCAAGGCCAAGAGTGCCAGCCGTTCGTCGTCGAGGGGGGCGGTCATGCGCCGAGGTCGGCGGACGGCGGCGTTTCGGTCCGAAGCCAACGGTCGAAGAAGGCGTAGGCCGCCGCTCGTTCCGGCGGGGGGAAATCGTGGGTGCAGTCGGGCTGCCGCAACATCAGCCGGTCGGGCGCCTTCAGCAGGTCGTACACCGGCTTGGCGGCGGCCATGACTTCGCGGACGCCGGCGTCGTCGAAGTTCGAGTCTTTGAGCGGGGCGATCGCCAGGAACGGTCGGGGGGCGAACGCGGCCACCACTTCATGGAAGTCGAACGGCATGTTCCGCCAGCCGCCGAAACTGGGAATCCGCGGCATGTAGCGGTCGCTCGACCAGCCGGCGAGGTTGCCGCCGTAGTATTTGCCGAAGGCGGTGAAGCCGCAGCAGGAGACCATCGCCACCAGCCGCGGCTCGAAGACGGCGGTGAACATGGTGTTGTGGCCGCCCAACGAGTGGCCGATGCACCCCAGCCGCTTGACGTCGACG
>JBOFFD010000894.1:0-2200 GCA_051648425.1 Planctomycetia bacterium | reverse complement strand
GCGACGGCGGCGGCCGTCAGCAGAACGCCCCGTTGGTACGGCGCCGAGCGGTCTTTGAAGCGCAGCGTGGCGCAGTCGCCGGCGACGACCACGACCAGCGCGCGGCGCGGCCGATGGAACTCGTTGTCGTCGCGCGCGTAGTACAGCAGTTCGTCGCGCACGAACTTCACGTCGAACAGGTCCGGCCGGTCGGCGCCGCGCGGTTCCATGTAAGCCAACTGCGAGTGGAGCAGGCTTTCGAGGCTGCCGCGGTTGGACAGCGACGAATAGCCGCCGACGGGGTAGACGTCGTCCTCGGCGACCGGCGTGGCGACCCGGCCGACCGGCGCCGCGGTCGGCGGCGGCCGACGCAGCCGGCTCGACAGCTCGCGGGC
Source organism: Planctomycetia bacterium (assembly GCA_051648425.1). Lineage (GTDB taxonomy): Bacteria > Planctomycetota > Planctomycetia > Kolteriales > Kolteriaceae > JBOFFD01. Next base: position 1,826 of record JBOFFD010000894.1, on the reverse strand, counting down.
GGCCTCGGCCGCTTGGCGGGCCGCCAGCCGTCGCGCCGGCGCGAACCACGCCGCCCCGCTCTGAAGCTCGAACAGGTCGTCCGGCCCCAAGAGCGGGCCGCCCGCCCGCGCCACCGCCGCGATCCGTCGATACTGCGCCTCCCACAGCGCCGGCGGGTCGGCCGCCGCTTGTTCGACTTCCGCCGCCAGCTCGTCGTTGGTCGCCTCGGCCAGTCGCCGCAGCACCGCCGGGCTGCACGTCACGCCGCCCCACCCCTGCCGCTCGGCGATCCGCGCGACTACGTACGCCGCCCCCTGGTCGACGGCCTCCGCATCGTTCTTCGCGGTTCGGCGCCGGGTTAGGGCGTCGGCCGCCTTCCGCAACGTGGGTTCGGTCGGCAACCGATGCAGGAGGTGGTCCTCGTACTGTCGACGGACGACCGCTGACAGTCCGCCGTCACCGCCGGCGGCGCGATTCCACGGCGCGTCGAGGCCGAGCAGAACGTGGCCCAGATCACCCACGACCCCGGCGGGGGGAAGCGGAACGCCGAGCGCCGCCAACCGCTGCATCCACGCCAGCACGCGGCGAAACGCGGCGGGCGACGCCGGCGCGGTGCGCAGCAGCGCCAGGCCGGCCGCCGCCCAGCGGCGGGCTTCGACGGCGTCGGTCCGTTCGACGACCTCGGCCGGGCGCGGCGGCGCCGTCACCGATCGACTCCCAAGAGCAACGGCACTTTCTCGGCCAGCACCGCCATTTCGCGCACCGTTTCGCCGAGGTATGAGAGCAGCCGCAGGTCTTCGCGGCGCACCACGCCGCCGCCGGTGAGCCAAGCGCGGACGCGCAGCAGTTTGTACAGCTTCACGATCTTACGGTCGCTGACGACGATGCGGTCTTCGCGCGCCAGCGTCTTAATCAAGCGCTCGAATTCGCGGAAGACGTCGGGCGGGAAGAATCGCTTCCGGTCGTTGTCGGCGTCGTCGCCGACGGCGCCCGACCGCCGACCGAACGACAGCGTCAAATAGCGGTGGGCTTTCAGTACGTCCTCCAGCGCCGCGTGGCCTTCGCGCCACGGCTTGGCGTTCGTCGCCTTGTGAATTTCGGACTCAAGTCCGGAATCGATCAGGGCGGCGAAATGGTCCTCCTGCACCGGTCGGCTTTCGACCTTCAAGACGAACCGGTCTTTCAGCGCCGCGAGTTCGCCCTGTTCCGGGACTTCGTTGGTCGCCGCCAGCAGCACGCGCAGACGCACCGGCCGGGGTTCGCCGTCCTGATAGAACTTTCGTTCATTCAGAATGGTCAACAGGATGTTTAAGATCGCGGAGTTCGACTTGAAGATTTCATCGAGGAAGGCGAAGCGCGCGGTCGGCAGCTTGCCCTGCTCGCGGCGGACGTACCGCCCTTCGCGCAACAGGCCGATGTCGATCGGCCCCAGGATTTCCGACGGCTCGGTGAACCGGGTGAGCATGTATTCGAAGTAGTCGGCGTCGGGCGTTTCGAGGGCGTCTTTGAATTTCAGCACCAGGTCCGACTTCGCGGTGCCGGGCGGCCCCACCAGCAGCAACGGTTCCTGCGCGACCGCCGCCACCACCATCAAATCGACGATCGCCTGCTTGGCGACGAAGTAACGCCCCAGGCTTTCCCGCAGCCGGTTGAGCCGGCGGCGGATGTCTTCCGCCTGCGGCTGCAATTCCTCGTACGTCCAGCCTTCATAAGGTTCCCCGGGGTCGACCGTCGTCATGAAGCATCCTTGGATGGCGGTTCTCCGTCGGTGGCCGATGCGTCCGTCTTGTCGGCAGCCGTTTCGTCCGTCGTGTTAGCCGCCGCTTTCCGCGGCGGCGCGTCTTCT
>JBOFFD010000893.1:0-8758 GCA_051648425.1 Planctomycetia bacterium | reverse complement strand
GGCCCGGGCATCCCAACCGGGACCATTCCTCGATCGCCTCGCGCCGCCACACCTTCCGGCCGCGCAGCTTCACCGCCGCCGGCAACTCGCCGGCGGCGTCCATCCGATCGACCGTCGACGCCGACACGCAGAGCGCCCGAGCCAGTTCCAACCGACCGAGCATGATCGGTTCCGCATGACTCGGACCGTCAGCGGGCTGGGACACTTTCGCCGAGCTGTCAGCCATGCGGCGCCCCCTTCCCCTTGCGGCGGGATTCGATCCCTTGAAGTTCGCAGCGGATTCGCCCGACCGCCGTCCGGTCGTACAGACGAAGCCGACCGGCGCGGGCGGCGGGTTGGATGTGGGGCCGCGTCGCTAGGACGTGCAGGATGCGGTGAAGGGGAACCTTCAGTTCCGCCGCGACGACGCCGACGGTTCTGAGCAGGATTTTGGAAGTCATTCGGTTTCTCCGGCGAGGACAAGTCCTCACCCAAACCGCGAACGTTCACGGCGAAACTCGTCGCGCCCGTTGAAACGCGAAGAATTCGGGCCGCCGGCGTTCACGCCGCGTTCATGTTCACGCGACGTTCACGGGCGGCGACTGCGGACGTTCCTTCGTGAACGTTCGTCGCGAACGTTCAGTCGGCCGGGCTTCGCCGTCGGCGGCCGGCCCTTTCGCTCTTCATTCGTCGTCGAAAGTCGTCTTGTTCGTCCCGCTGCTGCTCGTCGATGAGGCGGTCCAAGGTCGCGTCGTCGCCGTACGCTTCCACGTCCTCGGAGTACGCCACCGTCTTCGGCGTCCGACGTTTTCGGTCGCGGAACGTACCGACTTCCCGGTTCTCGGCGGCGTACAGTTCCCAGGCCTTGAGTTTGCACGCCTTGCCCGTGGACACGCCGAGATGTTCCGCGAGCATGCGGACCGAAACGTGGTTCGGCGTCCGATGGCTCGCTCTGTGGGCGTTGAAGAGGAATTCCTTCGCTTTCGCTTCCAGCGCCAGGTCGGGCGGGGCCGGGCGTCGCTCGTTCGTGCCGCCGCCGGCGGCCGACCTGGAAGGAGGAGATGCGGCGAGGCTTGGTTTGAGAGTAACGGAGGAGGATTTCACCGGAAACGCTTCCAGCGGTTTGGCAAAGGCGGCTTTCATCGACTGCTGGATTTTCAGATCGAGGACGGACTTCCCCGTCAGTTTCAGAAAGATCTCGGCGGCCTCTTTCTTCTTCATCTGAAAAACAAAGGCGAGCGCGACTCCTACTGATTTCATCGGGAAGTCAGTGAGGCGATCGAGAACTTGAGACAATCCGTACGCGAAGATATGAAGCAACAGGCAGGCGACGGCTCTCTTTTCAAGGTCCGGCTCCAACGACGGCGGCGTGGCGGGGCGTTCGCCGGCCCAGGTCGCATCGCAAAAATCCTTCCAGTCGTTGAACGCCTTTTCCCGCGCCGTCGGCGCGTCGGCGCCGTACAAGACGCCGTCCAACAACCCCATCCATCCGCAATGCCCGACGACGCGGGACGGCGTCGGTTCAGTGCCGTTCTGTTCCAATGGAAGGACGTCGAAGAAGAAGGAACCGGGAAGACAAAGGATCAGCGAGAGGGCTCCAAGTGCCGCGGCGATCGCCGTTCCGCGTTCGTCGTCGGCCATTCTCGACCAACGGACCGGCGAGTCTTCGTCCACCCAGGAATACACCGGAGGGGGCAGCGCGGACTCGCCGACCGCTCGTCCAGCGAGAAACAGTTCGGGCTGGAAGTCCGGAACAAGTTCGCGGCGCAGTTCCGGAGGGAGCGGACAGAGCCAGGTCTGATGGAGCAGCGCGACGGCCTGGCGCTTCGTCAACACGAACCCGTGGAGCGAAGTCCCGAACAGACTGCTTTGCAGTAGGTACAGCCCATGCCGCGACCAGCGGTACAAGGTGATCGTCGGCAACGCGGACGAGCCTCGACTGTGCAGGACGAGTTGGAAATCGGGATGCGATTCCCAGACCGATGGAACTTCCGTGAAGCCGTAGGGCCGCCATTCGCTTTGCGGAGAGGCCAGGCAGGAAATGGAGTGCAACTCGACGAGAAGTCCCATCGTAACGGCCTTCATTGATGGCGGCGGCGCGGTCTTCGTCCGAGGCGGCCGTCGGAGAATCTTGGACGCCCGCAGCGGAGGTGCGACGCCTGTGGATCGCCGTGCCGTATTGACGCACGTCCGCCGTCGATTTTTCAGCCGCTTCAATCGAAATCGATGGAACGTCGACCGCGTCGTCCGCGGCCGCGCCTACAACGACGTCGGTGAGGAAAAAACGGCGCGGAACGTTGCAAGACGACGCATCGGAGAGTAAGCCTGCGTCGAACATCGGACGCGGCGGCCGGGAAACACTGCGGGCGGCGGGCGGCGGGCGGCGGTCGAAGCACTATCGACCCGACGGCCCGTTTCCACATCCGCGGCGCTTGGCGGCCCAGCGGACAGTGTTCCCATCTTCGACGCCTCCCCGCGCGCGATGCTTGGCGCCTCGCGCTGAGGAAGCTGCGACAGGTCGGCGATGGCGAAGTGCGAGTCCCGCCGCTTCGTGGTCCTCGTCGGCACTCGGCCCGAGGACGTCGTCTGCGCGACCGGGCGGCGCCGCGGCCCTGTCGGGCCAGCGCTGCTTCGATCTGGACCTGTTGCGGGAGCAACGGTCGACGGCCTCTGGTTCGTCGCGTCGAAGCTGCTGGCGGCCGGCGGCCGCGGGGCGTAGTCTATTCGCAAGGAGGCGCCCCATGTCTACGCCTGCGGTTTCCATCGTCGTCGCCGCCCGTAACAACGGGCCGTTTCTGGCCGAATGCCTCGATTCGACGCTGCGGCAGACGGCGCCGGCCCGGGAGGTCGTCTACGTCGACGACGGTTCCACCGACGATTCGGTGGCGGTCGCCCGGCGGTTCGAGTCGGCCGGCGTGCGGGTGTTCGCCCGCGACCACGCCGGGGTCGTCGCTGTACCGCCGGCCGGCGTTCGAAGCGGTCGGCGGCTAGTCCGACGAAGTCGGCATGTCGTGGGACTGGATCCTGGCGCTCAAGGTTTTGGGCTCGGACGGGGCGTGCCGTCCACGGCGGCACTCGGCTACCGGCAGCACCCCGGCAGTTGGAGCGTGGTCCACGCCGAGCGGGACGAACGCGGCGCGGCGTCGACGCGCTGGCGGGGACATTCGACGGCACGAACGATAGGCATATTGTAAGGGTGACGGGCGCTGTGCTTTTCCCGTTTCTCAGGACGATCGCCTCGGCTTGGCTCTCATCGGAAACCGCTGCCGACTTCAAGTGGTCGACTCGGAAATCAGCGTCTTGACCTCGCGGTCGCGATTCTCATCGGCCAGTCCACCACTTCCGTAAGGAGCAGGATTCCGTGGACAGTCGCTCGGTGCTTCACGATCAACAGATTCGGCGATCGCTCTCCAGCCGGAAAGCGATCTTGAGCGACGCATCGGTTGCGAACGACCAACGCGTCTGGCTCGATGAACTGACTCTTGGATCCTGTCGCGTCGCGTACGGCGAGCTTGGTCTTCACGGACGCTTGGGCTACGAAGACAAGCCGATTCAGATCAATGGAGAACAGCCTGTGCACTCGTTGAGCGCGCACGCTCCCTCGACGCTTATTACGTCGGCATGGATGTAAGTAGAACCGCGACGGCTCGCACGCCGTGTCCGCTGGCAACGACAGCCGACTTACATCTATGCCGACGTAATATGTATCACTTAGACGGGCGATTCGACGAGTTTCATTGCCAAGTCGCTCTCAACGACGACGTCCCGCACGACGGGTCGGCGGCGGATTTCATGGTCATCGTGGATGGGAAGTTGCGCGGCGTCGCGAGGAACGTCCGGTCGAATCAAGTTCTCCGCTCGATCGAGGTTGACGTACGCCAGGCTCGGCAATTGGAACTCGTCGCGTTCCACCACCGGTGGGAGCATTGTCACACCGTTTGGGTCGATCCGATTTTGACGGCTAGTTCAGAGCGGACGCGGGAACGAGTTCTTATCGACAGTCTTGGGCGGATGGAGATCCACGTACCGCCGGAATCGCCCGAAACGGATTTATGTTTCGTAACCGCCGGGTCCCCCGGATTCGGGGCCTGGGTCGACGATCTTTTGGGATCGATTTGCGCCAACGCGCAGTGTCCAAACGCCTCGATGGCGGTCTTCTCCATCGGAGATTCAGAGGAGATTCGACAGGTGGCCGGCAAGTACCAGGCCCAGGTCATCCCATGCCATCCACTTAAACCGATGAGCGTCGCCGCCAAGGCGGTCATGTACTCCGCGGCGCACGTCATTCGTTCCCAGCGCCTGATTTGTCTCGACGCCGACATGATCGTCTTAGACGACTTGCGGCCCGTCGTCGCCGCCGTCGACGCCGCTCCCGTCGGTTCCATCCTCGTCTGCCGAGAACGATGCTGGGCCGCGGATTTGGGAACGACCATCCGCACCATCTACGGTGGGACTCGCGAAGAACTCAACCGCATGGTGGCCGGCTCGGGTGAAGTCGAGGCAGGGTACCCTTTGATTGTCAACGACGGTATGTATGCGGGTGCGGCTCCGGCGGTTCGAGCCCTGGACGACCTCGTGCGCGGCCTTTATGAGGCGGCGGAGTGGATGGACGATCCACGCGCCAACGTCCCCTGGCGAAATCAATTCCTGTTCAATCTGGCGTTGGCTCAGGCGAACTGCGGCGTCGAGCTTGATCCGCGTTTCAACGTTCAACTTCAGGCCGATCGCATCGAATATGAACCAGAGGATTCCGGCCCGGCCGTGAAATTTCATGGACGCTCGCCTGCAATCCTTCATTTCAACGGGGGCGGTCGCAACCACTGTCCCGAGGTGCGCGGACGCTACCGGAAGGTCGCCAAGCCTCTGATCCATTCCGACCGACATGCCCCATCCTACAGCGTCTTTTTGCAAGCGTTGCGCACTTGGTTGGGGGCGCGAGGTCGCGACGCTCTGACATGGTCTTACTACGGCGCTCTGGAGGGTCAATCGGGCCGAGACTGCCCGGACCCGGAGTTTCCGCTGCTGGCGACGCTGTATTATCTGATCCGCTAAAATGGATGTTGTCGCGTCATCGAAACCGGGACGGCCGGGGGCGTCTCGTCGGCTTGCCTCGCCACGGCCGTCGCACACCGTCCCGAGAGCAGAGTCGTCACTATCGACAATGGAGTGTTCCCCGACCGAGAGCCGCTATGGCGACTCTTGCCGGATTCGGTTCGCCGCATAATCGAACCTCGCCAGGCGGATTCCATCGCGGGACTCAAGGCCGCGCTGGAGTCCGCGGAGTCTTACGACGCCGCCTTTCTTAACGCCGTCCAGACGGTGGAGCATGTCTTACACGAATTCGAGTATGCGACGCGGCTCGTACGTCCCGGTGGATTGATTCTCATCCATGACGCCGTCATGGCGTCTGGAACGGTGGGAACGGCGTTGACGGAAATATCCAGCATGGGCTACGAGGTCGTCCGTCTAGGAACGGCCGAATCCGGCCGCCGGGCGGACGCCGGGATAGGGATGGCTCTCGTCGAGAACCGTCGCCGGGATTCCACGCCCGCAAGCGCCAGCATCGGAAGGCGGACGCCGATGAACGTCAATTCGATCGTCAAGGAAGCCTTTTCAATCGGCATGGCTCAAATCGAAACCGAGGTCTTACAACTTGCGTCGTTTTTGTCGGCGCTTCGCCCCAGAAACGTGATGGAGATCGGGACGGACCGCGGCGGTTTGTTCTACCTGCTGACGCGAATGGCCAGTGGGACGAAAGTCAGCCTGGACTTGCCCGGAGGCCCATGGGGATCTATTCCTTCCGGCGAAGTCGAAGATCGCGACCGGCGTATCCTTCAGTGGGACGATCAGATCGTCCTGATTCGTCGGGACTCTCACTCGGACGAGGCTGTCGAGGTCCTTCGATCACGGACTCGCGAACCCTTCGACTTTCTGTTCATCGACGGCGACCATTCGTTGGAAGGCGTCGTCGACGACTACACTCGATACAGTCCCTTCGTTCGTAAAGGGGGGTGGATTGCATTCCACGATATCAACGACACTCCGGAGCACCGATCCGCGGGCGTCCATGTTGGGCCGTTTTGGAACAGCCTAGTTGGCGACAAGATTGAATTCAACGTCGGCGACGTTTGGGCGGGCATCGGTCTGATTCGCAGTTCATAAGAGCGTTCATTTGCGAGGACGATCGAGTCGCAGTCACTTATCCAGTGATTCAAGGTCGAGTCACATACGAGCGGAGGCTTGGGATCGGTTGCACAGCATCGCGGTCGGCGAGCCTGCCGAACAGAGCAGCTGACCTCGATCGGCGGCGAACAGTTCGTCCCGCATCGGCGGCCGAAGGAATCGCTTCGGTTCGTCGACCGGAGGGCGGTCGACTTCCTTAGCAACCGACCGATTTGATTTTCGCCCCACCGGTGGTATGGACGAATTCCGGGGTCCACTTCACATCGGGTCGTTCTACAACCGAGTGCGGCGGCACTCGGCGCCGGGGTACGTGGACCCCGCGCAATACAAATCCGCCGACGGTTCTTAATCTACCGTCTATAAATCTTGGGGGAATTCCATCAAACGCCCTCTCCGCGAGCGCGAATCAAGCGGCCGGCGGCCTCGCGAAGCTTGGCGTCCTGAATTTCGGACGGCTTCAGGACGACGTCCCCCGAAGTCGTATCCGGGCCGTCCGATCCTCCCGAGATGCTCGTGTGGGCGTACTTCGACTTCGCCCGCATGATCATGACTCGGTCGTCTCGACTGATGGGATCGCGCGGCCATTCGATTCCGAGGCGTTCCAGCGCCTTTCTGATGAAAGCGGTGTCTTCGCCCATCGTTTGCGCCGGATATCCCCCCGTCGCCCGCCAGAGTTCTATGTCGAAGATCACCAGGGGGTGGTAGATCCATTCGAGCACCGCCTGGTTGTCATGCAGGTCTTCCCCGCCCCAATACGCCCAGTATTCCGCCGGGCAGTACAGCGGTGCATTCAGTTCGTCGATCCGCCGCATGCTGTAAGAGAGGCGCCAGGGCATGTAGACGTCGTCGTCGTCCCAGACCGCGATGTATTTGCCTTGCGCCCGTTCGATGGCGGCGTTCCGCTTCTCGCCCAACGTCGGCCAGCGGGACTCGCAGTTGAAAATCCGGACGTCGGGGAAGTCGCCTAAGAGCGTTTGACCGGCGCAGTCGTTCAGAATGATCAGTTCCTTGGCCGGGTAGTCTTGGGCCAGGAACATCGCGATCGACTCGGCGACGTAGTCCGGACGGCCGTACGTCGGCATGACGCAACTGACCAGCGGCGGGGGTGGACTCGTCGCGTCGACTTCATCGAGTTCGGGAGTCGCGGACTGCTGAAGGTGCGACCGGACGAGCGTCAAATAGTCCGACTTCCACGCGGGCTGAAGTCTTACTTCGCCCGTGGGGATTCTTCCTTCGCGAACCTGCCATGCGACGAACTCCGCCACTTTCTGATTTCCAGTGACGGCTTGCCCCTCGTCGCGGCCGAAGGCGCTCAAGTGGTACGAATCCGTCCCCTCCCAGCGATAGATGTAGTAGAGCTGCCGCGGCGTCAGTTCGTCGTCGTTCTTCTTCGATGGAATGAGCCGCTGGAACGCTTCTTCCAAGCTCCAGTCCTCGCCGAAGCCGATGGGTGGATAGCCATCGGTTCTTTCGAACAGGCCGCGAGTGAAGCAGGAACCGGAATGAAATAGGTTCGCCGAAGGGCCGTAGAGTCCACCGTTGCTCAGAATCCAAGCTTTCGGCGACTTGTAGTAGCCGCGGTCGGCGTTCATCCGTCGTATTGAGAGACTGATCCGCCAGGGCAGGAAAATGTCGTCGTCGTCCCAGACGAACAGGACGTCGTGCTTCGCGATCGCCGCGCAGGCGTTCCGCTTTTCGCCGACCGATGGGAACCTTTCGGACGTGTTGACGATCCGGACTTCCGCATGATCACAGACGAGCGTCTGGTCCGCGAAGTCGTTCAGAACGACCAGTTCCTTCGGGCCTGGATAGTCTTGAATCAGAAACGAGTGGATGGCTTCCTCCAACAGGTGAGGACGGCCGTACGTCAAGCACATGGCGCTGACTGGGGGGAAGCTGTTCATGGATTTCCTCCGGAAGGCGGCGTTTCCAGAAACTCGAAGAACCGCGCCCATTCCCGCTTCGCCTGCTCCAATCCCCAGTCGGCTTCCAACCAGCGGCGGGCGTTGGCGGCCATCAGTCGGCGTTCCTGGCGTTCAAAGGCCGCCCGCGATGAGTAGTACACGAATTCCCGCTGGTCTTTGCATAGGAACCCCGTCTGGCCGTGCTGGACCAGTTCCCGCCAGCCGCCGCGGTCGTCGACGATCAGCACGCAGCCGCTGGCCATCGCCTCGAAGCCGACGCGCGGCAGGTTCTCGTAGGTCTCCGTCATCTGAATGATGCAGTGGGCGTGGCGATAGACTTCATGAACGGGAAAGCCGCCCGCCGGGTACGCCCTAATCCAGTTCGGCTCCTGCCCGATCTTAGAGCGGATCTGTTCGTTCACCCCCAGCATCACCCCTTCCTTGAGGACCGGGCTGACCATCGTTTCATACACCCAGAGCTGCGCCTGGTGGTACTTGCCCGTATCCTCGCGGGAGATGCGGGCGAAGCGGAACTTGTCGTCGGGGCGGTCGTCGTATTACGCCGGCACGGATGTAAGTCGGTAAGTTTTCGATCGCGACCGGTTTCCTATAATACTTCGCGGCGAGCGGGGTTCAACACCGGGAGGTGCATCGTGCAAGACGAGTATCAAGATCCGCGCGGCTATTCCGAC
>JBOFFD010000892.1:0-2258 GCA_051648425.1 Planctomycetia bacterium | reverse complement strand
CGTCTTGGGCAAGATGAAGCGCGACGGCAACACGTTGTCGCCGGTGCTAGACCGAGCGGTCGAAGTCGTTGCCGGAGGCTCCGCCGGTCCCCGACGAACTGGTCGCCGACTTCGGCCGGCGGTTGGCGGCCGCCGCCGCAACGGCGCGGACCCTCGGCCGGCTTCGCTTCGACCCTGACGCCGCCGCCGTCTGGAACGACCAGCTTTACGACCGGCTGACGCGCGACCGGCATGGGCCGACGGCCCCACTGTTCGCCCGCTCGGCGCCCTATGTCAAGCGGTTGTCACTGGTCTACGCCCTCTTGGACGGGTCGGCGGTCGTGTGCCTCGAACACCTCATGGCGGCCGTCGCCCTTTGGGAATACTCGGAGCGCTCGGCGACGATCGTGTTCGCGAAGGGGTCGATCGACCCAAAGGCGGCGCGGATTCTCGCGGCGCTGCGGACCGCCCCCGCCGGTCAAGCGCGGACCGACGTCTCGAAGCTGTTCCAAGGCCATGCGTCGAAAGGGGAAATCGACGCCGCGTTGGAACTGCTGGAAGACTACGGCTTGGCCGAATGCGAAACCGTGGCGACGGCCGGTCGGAATAGGGAAGTCTGGAAGGCGGTGCGGAAGAAGCGAAGGAAGCGATGAAAGCTGTCCGCCGTGGAAAAACGCACGATTTTCGAGCGGTCGGCCGACGCGGACGAAGCCGCCGCCGGGCGCCGGCCGGCTTTTCGACGACGACCCCCGCCGTCGTTTCGAGGCAATACCCCGTCGCCGGGTCCCAGACGCGCGTCGTCCCGTCGGCCGAAGTCGTCGTCAGCCGCGTCCCGTCCGACGACCACGCCACGCCGGAAACTCGACCGGTGTGGCCGCGGAGGGTCTGGACCGCCGCCCCGGTCGCCGCGTCCCACACCCGCGCCGTCTTGTCCTGCGACGCCGTCGCCAGCCGGGTTCCGTCCGGGGACCACGTCACGCTCGTGACCCAACCGTCGTGGCCGCGCAGGGTCTGGACCTGCTCCCCCGTCGCCGCATCCCACACTCGCGCCGTTTTGTCGCTTGAAGTCGTCGCCAGCCGGATACCGTTCGGCGACCACGCCACGCCGGTGAGTCGACCGTCGTGGCCGCGCAAGGTCATGACCTCCGCCCCTGTCGCCGCGTCCCAGATTCGCGCCGTTCCGTCGTCGGACCCGGTCGCCAACCGCGTTCCATCCGGCGACCAGGCAGCGCCGGCGACTCGGTCGGCGTGGCCGAGCAGCCGTCGGATTTCCGTCCCGGACGCCGCCTACACGATCGACGTCGCGTCGCCCGCGGCGATCGCCGCGCAGGCGCCGTCGGGCGACCACGCCATTGCCTCGACGGCGGCGTGGTGTTGAAGCGTCATGCGGAGGTTCAATTTGATGCCCATGAACGGACCCCTTCGGTACAAGTGGGATGATGTTTCAAAAAGGGGAAGGATAGGTCGCGGTGAAAATTTGCGCGCCGAGATCGGCAAACGGAAGATTTTTTTGAAGTCGCGCAACCCGAACCGACGGCGGCGGTGCGGCGGATGTGAACCAAACAACGGGCATGGGCGGCTCCCGCGGCTCGAGTCGATCAATCAAGAATCGAACTGGAGTTGTACATTGAAGCATCTGCGGCGGCCATGATCGACTCCATCGTGCTGCCGCCGTCGCCTCCTGTAAGGGACGTACCCCCGGTTCCGCCTCATGGGGCGTTCGATGACCCGTTCGCCGCCTTCGGTTTGTGCCGTCGATCCAAGCGGAATCGGTAGGTGAAATCCGACCAGAGAGGCAAGGCCGACAGACCGTACTTCCGCCACCGCAACGGACCGCGACCGTCGGAAATGACCAGCCAAGCGAAATTTCGGCCCGCCTACGTACATTGATAGCCGTGCGGCCCAACCTTTCTCACAGAAGGGAGCAACTTCGGCTACGGTCGGGTCCATTTCAAAGATTATTCCGAGAAAATTCCGGCGTGATGCAGCGTAAAGTTGTGGCGACGTGCACGGGACCGATTCCCGACGGGCTACCGATCGGCGCGGCGTCTTCTGTTTCGGACGCCACTTTTGCATGAAAGAAACCGGTCATGTCGACCCGCGGCGGCGCGGACTTGTTCGACCCGTCCCTCGATGTCTTTGAACGTCGAACGAACTTGGTCCGCTGCTATCAGACGACGCGATCTTACTGTGACGATGGATTGGCCGCTTGGACTAAGACGACGACGCTTTCGGGAGAGGAAGACCCGGCGGACTTCGTCGCCGTTCTCGATCGATTC
>JBOFFD010000891.1:0-2901 GCA_051648425.1 Planctomycetia bacterium | reverse complement strand
CCGCCGCCCCGCGTCCGGCCGCAGTGGTCGTTCGACAAGGATCGGACGCGGGGCGGCGGACCACCCCGGCTAAAAGGACGGCCGTTTCCGTGGGCGACGGTAAGGTCGTACGGTTCGATCGCTTCGCGAAACCTTCCTCGAAAAGACAGTAAGCGGCGGCGACCGGTCGGCGTCATTGCGCCGCGATCGACGCCGCCTATCGCCTATTACCAGCCCGCCCAACGTTTGGTTTCAGCGGGTCATCTCCTCTTCGTGTGTTCGCCGAGGAACGCGAAGGCGGCCAAAAGGCCGACGGACCGGTCCTTCTCCGGCCAGGAGCCGAAGTCGTGGCCGCCGCCCTTCACGACGATCAGCTTCTCCGTCGCCCCGGCCTTCTTCAGCGCCGCGAAATGCCCGCCGGCCGACGCCCCCATCAGCCCGATGCGGTCCGGGTCGACGGCGTACTTCTCCTTGTTCTTCACCAGGAACCGGAGGGCGTCGGCAATGTCGTCCCGCTGGGCGGGGTACGTGTGCTTGGGGGCGAAGCGGTATTGCACGGAGGCGGTGGCGAAGCCGAACTTGGCGAACCCCTGCTGGCCCTCGGCGTAGTCGGTCCGCGACCCGACCCGCCAACCGCCGCCGTGGACGAGCACCACCAACGGAAACGGCCCCTTGCCCGCCGGCCGAACGAAGTCGAGCTTCAGGTCGGTCCCGCCGGGGCCGGCGCGCGATCCGGATCGGCCTCGGTCCGCCGGCCGGGCCTCCCGCAGCCACGCCTCGAACGCCGCTTCTTCCGCCTTCCGAAACGACGTGTACTTCGCGAAGCGTCGCCACTCGTCGCCGACCCGCACCCAGAACACGCCGGCGTTCAGCGGCTGACGGAACACCACCTCCGACGCCTCGATCTTCTCCCGCTGGATCGTGACCGCCGTCGGCTTGGCGAACGCCAGCCGGACGTGGTCCCCCCGCTCGGCCTTCTTGAGTTCGTCGGCGTCGAACAGGCTTTCGTCCGTGCAGGACTGCAAGATGCCGAGAACGGCCTTCGCCCCGCCCGCGACCCCCGGCGCGGGGAACTCGACCCGCTTGCCGTCCAGAATGCCGGAAGCCTTGGTCCTATCGTCCCCCGCTTGAGCCGCGGCCGCGATCAGAACCACCATCGCAAGAGCGCATCGCATGATTCCATCTCCACTCTTGTTTGCGCGCCTCCGTACACGACGATTTCCTTCGCTATCGCGGATACGAGCCGAGGAACGACCGCAGGCGTTCGACGGCGTCGGCGGCCGGCTCGGCGATGAGGAACACCTCGCGGTCGTCCCACGCCACCGGCGCCCCGACGGCGTTCGCAAGCTGCTGGTCGAAGTCGTCGAACCGCTCGGGGGCGTCTTCGGCCCATGAAGGCGGCATGAACTCGAACACGACGACCAGGCGGCCGTCGGCCATCCGCCGCGCCTGCGGCTCGCCGTCCGGGTCGAAGCCCGTCATTTGGACCACCTCGACCGGTTCGTCCATCGCGCCGCGCTCCGCCGCCGAAAGATCACCACCTGAATCGCTTAGTTCGGCGTGCTTGTCGTCCGGAGCCCGACCGCCGCCGAGGCCCCCGAACAACAACAGGTAGAACCGCTCGGCGGCGTACGACCCGAACAGGGCGTACAGGCCGAACACCGTCCCCAGGATCACCGTCCCGAACCGCTGCTTCATCGGCATCTTGGCGATGTCGCCGAATGCCATGGCCACACCGAACAAGACGACCAGCAAACCGGCCAGTATCCGAAACACGATGACCCGCATTCGCGACTCCATCGCCGAACGACCTACCCCACCGGCCCGTCCGGCTTCGCGGGCGGATCGACCGCATCGCTTGGTTCGGCGTCTTGCCTCTCCACAGCCGACGAACCGTCGATGGAAGAGGAAGTCCGGTCGGCCTCTTCGGACGCCGCCTATTGGGCCGGATCCGCCGCATCACTTCTTTGCGGCATGAACGCCGCCACGGCAAACATCGTTGCATCCATTATGGAAACCCTCCTTCGCCGACCGACAGCACTCGGCGCCGTCTGGTTCAGTCTAACCGCCCGCCGCCAACCTGCACTCCCGAAGGAAGCTCAGCGCGGCTCGTTTCTTTTCCATCTCGGCCAGGCCCACGGCGGTCCGGCCGCCGGCCCACGGGATTCCGCAGGGGATCGACAGGTCGGCGCCGGCGGCGGAGTGAAGGCGTCATGGGCCGGAGCGTCGGGGGAGTCGGGCTGCACCCGCCCGGCTTCGAGGGCCGAGTAGAGGGCGGGCGTCGCCACGAGGAACTGGATGTATTTTTCAGGCGTGACTTTGGGTGGATTCATGACCACCAGTTTAGCTACTGCCCCTTCGTGGCGCAACCCCGAAAACTGCCAACTGAGTCACTCTTACCGTAACCGTTTTCTCGCCGCCTCGCAAGAATTCACATTATAACACCAACGCATAACACCATTGTTCTTTGGGAATACCAAATGCCCCTACCGGAGCCGGTTGACATGCACCACTCAGAGATCCGCAAGATCGCGTTCGTCGGCGATTACCTGCCGCGGAAGTGCGGCATCGCCACCTTCACGCACGACATGCACGCCTCGCTCGCCGCCGCTTTCCCGCAGGCCGAGTGCTGCGTGGTGCCGGTGAACGACCGCCGCGACGGGTATGACTATCCGCCGGAGGTGCGGTTCGAGATCGATGAGCCGGATCTGGAGAGCTACCGCCGGGCGGCCGACTTTCTGAACTTCGCCAACACCGACGTCGTCTGCCTACAGCACGAGTATGGCATCTACGGCGGGGCGGCCGGCGGGCACGTGCTCGCCCTGGTGCGGGATCTGAGGATGCCGGTCGTCACCACCTTCCACACCGTGCTGAAGGAGCCGAACAACGACCAGCGGCGGGTGCTGGTGGATCTGGCCGGCC
>JBOFFD010000890.1:0-2928 GCA_051648425.1 Planctomycetia bacterium | reverse complement strand
AGGGCCGCCTCCCAACGGGCGGCCGTCAGTCGAATGAACCGTTCGGGCGGTAGTCGTTCGGCCTCGATCAATGGGTGCGGTTCGCCGCCGCCTCCGCGGCGCGCCCGCCGAAGCCGAAGCTCGAACAACGGTTCGGGATCGGTCGTCGGGTCGAACGGCAGGACGCGGTCGATGCGAGTAGACCACGGCTCGCCGGCGTCCTCATAGGGTTGAAGCAGGGCCGCGACGCTGGCGCCGGCCTTCGGCGCCGCGAAGTGCATCAGGTGGATCGCTAGGTGGATCGCCGCCTCGTCGTCGGAGCCGAGCATCGTCCGCCAAACGCCGTCGTCGTCCAAGGCCGAAAACCAGTCGTTGTCGTCGAGTAGAAACTCGTTCGCGGCGTGGTCTCGCCAATCCGGCGATTGAAGCAGTGCCGCGACGAAAGCGAGTTCCGGCGGCTTCGGATCGCCAATCGTGCCGAACGTCTGCAACGCGACCTGCTTCAAATGGAACCGAACGTCCGGATCGAACAGGATCGCCCGCACGTCCGCTACGTAGCACGACGGATCGTCGTCCCGCCGACGGAGCAGCAACACCCGAAGCGTCTCACGGCGGAACAGCGATTGCCGCGGACGGTCGCCGAGCCATTGCCGCACCGTCGTCCGGCCTTTCGCCATTTCCACCAGCGCGCGGTCGGCGACCCAGAAGTCGCGGTGCGTTTGGTGGCTGAAGGCGAGGCGCCCGTCGTGCCGCTGCAGGACGTTTAACGACTCGAGAACATCGGCAGCCCGCGGATGCCGTTGCAACGTCGAGAGGTGCGCGTCGAGCCGGCTGGTGCGCTCCATGACTTCGACGACGGCGTCGAGCGCTTCGCGGAATTCCCCGTCGCTCACGCCTCGCATCACCGCCTCGCTGGACTTCGCCGTCCAGAAACGGCGGTTCAATTCGGTCGCCGTCGAGAAACCGGGCTTTCCGGTCGACGCGACGACTTCGACCCAGGCGGCCAGGTTCTGGACGTTCGTCAGCAGATTCCGCTCGCGGGACGTCAGGGCGGCGAAGTCGACGCCCGCACGTTCGACGACGGCGCGGACGTCGGCCTCCGGAAGCGGGCCGACGCGGAGGTCGCGCGCCGCCGATTCCTCGCCGCGCCACCGCTTGATCGTCGGCTCGTGTTCGAGGTCGAACGTGCGGCAAGCGACGACGATTTTGAGACGCTTCGACGCCTTCGCCTGCCGAAGCGTTTCGCGGCAGGCGTCCAACGCTTCGGTGGAATGTGCGGCGTTCCAACGGATGGCGTCGAGTTGATCGACGACGAGCAGGGCCGACCGGTCGCCGGCGACGGCTTCGAGGCAGAGGGCCGGGGCGTCGGGCAATTGAAAGACTTCGCCGAGACGCCGGGCGTCGCCGGTGATCGCGACGCGGTCAAGCCGCAGGGGAAGGATGGGCACTCCCCTTGCCCGAAGCGTCTCGACGACCTGAAACAATACGCCGCTCTTGCCCAGGCCCGCCGCGCCGTGCAGGACGAGCAGGCGGTCGGCGGCGGGGTCGTCGAACCAGGCCAGCACCTCGGCCGACTCCCTCCGGGGAATCAGGGCGCCGCCGGCGAGCGTCTGTCGTATCGAGTCGATGAAACTGCCGACGCATTGATCGACCAACGTCGGCAGCCGAGAATCGCGGCGGAGGTCGCTCGGGTGGTGGCCTTTCGCGGCCAGATAGGCGAGGATATCGTCGCGGTAGATGGGCCGTCGGAGGCTGCCGTCGCCGCGAAGGAAGGAAAAGAGAGCATCCCGTGCCAGTTTGGGATCGCCGTCGACTTGGTACTGAATCCGGGATTCTTGCTGCTGAATGTCTTCGCGGTCGCCGTTGAAGAGGCGGACATGCGTCCGTTTGAGTAGGTCGTACGCGGCGGCGCGACCGGCGGCGGCGTCGGGATCGAGCTTCAATCCCTTGCAAAACTGAAGGAATTCTGCTTGGTGCTTATTCGACGACTGAACCTGATGCGCCCAATACTCGGCGGCGTCGGAGGAGTTTCGGGCGCGCTTGCCGAGGTCTCCGAAAACGATCGCCGGCACTGCGGAGACGAATGTGAACTCTTTCACGCCGTTGTCGGTGAGTTGACATTTCAGAGCGGCGAGGACGCCGTTGCGCTGCAACGCCGCCATCGTCCATTGGCCGTTCGTGCCGTTTTGGCCCTTGCACTGGTGGGCTTCGCGGAGGCCGTCGAATCGTTCGATGCAGAGGTCAACGCCTTGTCCGTCGGGGCCGGACGGTTCGCGCCGCACTGATTGAATCTCTTGGCCGTCTAGCAGGTCAAGCAGGCGGTCCACCACCCAGCAGTCTTCGAATTGGTTGCCGAGCTTGTCGGCCATGCCGCCGGGTTCGTACGCCATGATTTCCTCCGGGCCAAGGGGCCTGTCGACGTAGCATATTACGTCGGCATGGATGTAAGTAGAACCGCGACGGCTCGCACGCCGTGTCCGCTGGCAACGACAGCCGACTTACATCTATGCCGACGTAATAGAGCCATCGATCGGCAATCGACCACTCGATGTTTTCTTACTCGATCCATGCGTTGATTGTTACAGCGATGCCGGGAATGCCGAGTCGATCACGGTTCGACTGAATCGGCACGGTTATTGAACGATGAGAATCAAGGCCGCGGGCGGTTTTCTGAAAATTTTCGGCAAGGCGCAGCGTATAGACGGGACGAAGTGCGGGACTGATTCCCTGCGGGATAACCTTCCAAGCGAGAAACCAGTCATGTCGACCCGCGACGGCGCGGACTTGTTCGACCCGTCCCTCGACGCCTATGAACGTCGAACGAACTTGGTCCGCTGCTATCAGACGACGCGATCTTACTGTGACGATGGATTGGCCGCTTGGACTAAGACGACGACGCTTTCGGGAGAGGAAGACCCGGCGGACTTCGTCGCCGTTCTCGATCGATTC
>JBOFFD010000889.1:0-2589 GCA_051648425.1 Planctomycetia bacterium | reverse complement strand
GTCGAACGGTTGGCGGTGCGCGGGTTGGTCGAGGGACCGAATTTCGGCTTCGGCCGCGACCGCGCCGGCGACGTCGCGTTCCTGGCCGAGTGGTGTCGCACCGTCGGCGTGACGCTGGACGTCGCGCCCTCCGTCGAGATGGGGTCCGGCGAGACCGGTACGGGCATGGTTTCCAGCAGCCGCATCCGCCTAGCACTGCAAGCCGGCGACCCGGCCGCCGCCCGCCGGATGCTAGGCCGACCGCACCGCTTTTCGGGCGTCGTTGTCGCGGGCGACCGCCGCGGCCGGTTGATCGGCTTTCCCACCGCCAACCTGGCCGAAACCGCGGAAAAGGCCGTCGCACTACCCGCCGTCGGCGTCTACGCCGTCCGCGTCCGGCTCGACGGCCGACCGCACGTCGGCGCCTGCAACATCGGCCCCAACCCCACCTTCGGCGTCGACGCCCTCAAAATTGAAGTTCACCTGCTCGACTTCGACGGCGACCTGTACGACCAACGGTTGGACGTGGACGTTTTGGACCGCCTGCGCGGCGTCCAGACGTTTTCGGGGATCGACGCCTTGAAGACGCAGCTCGCCGAAGACGTGGCCGCCGCTCGGCGGGTCGCCGACGCCGTCCCCGCCGACGAAACGACGCCGCACGCCGAGCTGGCCCGCACCGTGGCCGCCTGGGTGGAATCGTTCGTCCTGCCGGACGTCGCGCCGCTGGGGGGCGAACTGAGGTCGACGACGGTCGACGCCGACGGCGTGGCGCGGCTCGACTGGCGCTGGCCGGCCCGCACGCCCCCGGCGACACAGCAGTTCGCGGTCTTGCGGCTGGGCGAACGACTGCGGCGCGCGTTTCCGCGCCTTCGCGCGGTCGAGAACGTCGGAACCTCGTAAATCATCCGAGGAGCGGCCGTCGCCGACGTGGAACGGAACCGGCCGACGGCGCGTCCAAGGTAAGCGACGGCCGCCTTCGACCGTCGCCCGCCTTCCCAACGATCAAGGAGCGTCAAGCCGCCATGCACCCGACCCCGTCGAACCGCCGGTTTCGATTTTCAACCATCGCCGCCTGCGGCGCAATGGTCGTCGCGGCGACCCTGTCGGCGCGGGCCGCCGACGAACCCGTTAAGAAGGTGGACACCGAAGCCGTTCAAGAGAACCTGAAGCACGTCCAGGAGATGGTGGGCCAGTGGCAGGGATCAGGTAAGAGCGACAAATCGCAGGGATGGGACGAAACGATCGAATGCGCGTGGAAATTCGGCAAAGGCGGGAAGGTGTCGTTGTACTTTCAGTTCGGCGACCCGGCCGAGGGTGAAACGAAGGCCGGTCGACTGCTCTCGGAAGGCATGTTGACGTTCGACCCGGAGAAGGAACGGTACATCTTCCGCGCGTACAGCGCCGACGCGAACAACGACGAAGTGATGGAGTTCGCCGGCGCCGCGAAGTCGAACACCAATCTCGTGCTCGACCGCGTTTCCAAAGGTGAAGTCGCCGACAGTATGAATCGCCTCGATCTGAAGATTCTGAACGACGGCGACCGCTTGGTGTACACGTTCCAACGGCGGATCGGCAAGAGCAAAGTGTTTAAGGAATACGCCACCATCGGTCTGAACCGGCAGGGGACGACCTTGGCGGGCGGCGCGGGGGCGTCGGGGCCGAAGTGCATCGTCACCGGCGGCGCCGGCACGATGACCGTCAGCTATATGGGCAAGAGCTTTCCCGTTTGCTGCACCGGCTGCCGCGACGCATTTCTGGACGACCCGGAAAAGTGGATCGCGCGCGCCGAGAAGGCCGCGAAGAAGGAATGACGCCGTCGACCGTCCGATTTCCATGTTCTTCTCTTAGGAGCGCCCTGATGGTTTCGACGTCCTACGCCCGCTTGGCGATGGTTTTGGCTGTGATGACGGCGGCAGCCGCGGGGGCCGTCGAACCAAACGAGGCGGCGCTGAAGGCGTTGCGGCCGTTCGACGGCATGGTCGGGGCTTGGCGCGGCGAAGGCGAAAGCCGAACGTCGTCGGGTTGGAACGAAACGCTGGTTTCAACCTGGGGTTTCCGCGAGCGCGACGGCCGGGTGTCGCTTAACTTCACGCCGGCGAAAAGCGACCTCATCGCGCTCGGGGTTCTGTCGGTCGACCCGGAAACCGGCGTCTTCAAGTTCGTCTTTCAAGACGCGAAAGAGAACGTCCGGCGCTTCGAGGGCAAACCCAGCGGCGCCCTGACGCTGAAACTGCCGCGCGTCGACGAAAACCCGACCGACGGTTTCGACCGCTGCGAAGTGAAGCTGCTGCGCGGCGGCGACAAGATGATCTTCACGTTCGGTAAGAAGCGCGGCAGCACCAACTACGAGACGATCGGCGAGATTCAGTATTTCCGCACCGACGCCCCTTACGAGGAATTCAAAGCCAGCCCGAAATGCTTAGTGACAGGCGGCCCGGGGCGCGTCGAGTTCGAGTACAAAGGCGAAACGCTTCACGCCGCCTGCGAGGAATCGAAGAAAGAGTTCCTGGCCCGCCCGGATCTTTATCTGAAGCGTAAGACGGCGGAGTGACCGCCGACGATCCTATCGGCATCCGTCGGAGCCCGAAGCGTCAGCGAAGGTCCGGACGG
>JBOFFD010000888.1:0-2160 GCA_051648425.1 Planctomycetia bacterium | reverse complement strand
GAAAAAGCCGACGAAGATCGATTCGCCGCAGAAGATCGCGTAGCGCATCACTTCCAGGTTGAACATCGCCTGGAATAAGATGCTGACGGTGGCGATCCAGAGCAGCGTGCCGCCGTACTTCGCGGTGAGCGCCGGACCGATCAGCCACTCGCCGCCGCCGATGGCGGCGCCCGCCATGATGAGACCGGGGCCGAGCATGTTGCCGAGGCGGAACCGCACCGGGGGCGCCTCGGGCAGTTCGGCGGTCGTCCAGTTCGGCAGGTGGTCGCCCCCCCGTTGCAAGGGCGGGCCGGCCTTATCGGCCGCGCCGGTGGGGCGCCGAGCCTCGTCGTCGGGGTGCATCGCGCGGTCCTGTTGGTTTCGTCTGCTGCATCGAAGATATCAAGCCGATGCAAGCTTACCGAAACCAACCGGCCGCGGACATCGACCCCTACGGCGCTTTCGGTTCGGTCGCTTTCGATCCGGCCTGCAACAAGCGGGCGGTCTGTTCCGCCCCCTGTCCCTCGGCGACCGACAGCGCCGTCGACCCGTCCGCCGCCCGCGCCGCCGGGTCGGCCCCCGCCGCCAACAGTATCGCCACCACGTCCTTCCGGTCTGAAAGCGACGCGAACATCAGTGGCGTCTGACCGACTGAATTCGTCGCTTTTGGGTCGGCCCCGTGTTTCAACAACAGTTTCACCGCGTCGACGTTCCCCTTGAACGCCGCCCCGGAAAGCGCCGTCAGCCCCATTCGGCTGCGGGCGTCGATCTCCACTCCAGGGGCCTCCAACAGCCGCGACAGCACCTTCGGGGAATCGTGGTACGCGGCGACTGCCAAGAGGGTGTCGCCCCGCGTGCTTCTTACGCTCGGCGTGAAGCCTTCGGTGAGATAGGCGTCGACCGTCTCCAGATCGTCTTCGCGGACCGCCTGAAAGATGATTTCCACGAGTTTGGCTTGCGTTTCGTCGTCTAAGACGACGCCGCCGCGATCCACCAACGGCGGCGACGGCGGGACTGGAAAATACCACTGAAAGCCTAAGTATCCCGTCGACAGCAAGACGAGCGATCCCGCGACTACGGTCGCCAGCCGGCGTAAGATCTTGGTCACGTTCTTCGCCCCACGTTTCAGCTCGGCGTCGATGGAAGTGGAATAAGAAGGGACGGCCGCTCGAAGAAGTTTCGAGCGGCCGCCCCGGTGTAAGATCGTGCGAACCGCCGGCGTTTACTTCGCCGCGGTGGCGGCGGCCGGCTTCTTCTTCGCTTCACGGGCGGCCAGGTCGATCACCGCGCCCCCCTCGAAACCGAACGAGCCGATCTCGGCGCCGTCTTCGTTCACGGTGCGGACGGTCGCCTTGGCGCCCTCGAACACCTGTTTCGATCGCGGCAGCAGCGTGCGCACCGCGCCCCACTCGCCCGCTTCGTTTTTCACCTGAAAACGGATCGGCAGCGCGCTCTTATTGGCCAACACCACCGCGTCGGCCGGCGATTCTTCGGCGACTTCGATCGCCTTCCACTTCGTCGGCTCGACGTCTTTATTCGCCTCGATCATCGCCGCGACGTTTTCCGGCTTCACGCCGACGGCTTCCGCCAACCGCTTGCCGTATTCCTCGTCGGCTTGCCAGAAGAAGCTGACCAGCCGCGTCTTCACCACGGGATCGACCACCTTGCCGAGGTCGCCCGCCAAATTGGCGATCAGGTTGGTCCGCATCTTTTCATCGAACGACCGGTACAATTCGCCGGCCTGTTTGAAGTTCAGCGTTTTCTCGGTCCGCGTCTGTCGAACGGTTCCCGTCAACGGCGCCTTGCTGTATTCCGCGCTCGGATCTTCCACCGGCTGATACTGCGCGGCGCTCGGTTGGTAGTTGACGTCGCTTTCGGTCTGATCGAAATTCAGCGAACCGTCCTGATTGCCGTTGACGACCGCGTTCAGCGGCTTATTGATCGGCAGCATGAGATAGTTCGTACCCACGCGGTAGCGCTGCGTGTCGGCGTACGAGAAGAGCCGACCTTGCAGCATCCGGTCTTCCGACGGCTCGATGCCGGGCACGACCATTCCGGGCGAGAACGCGACCTGTTCCGACGCCTGGAAGAAGTTCTTCGGAATCCGATTCAGCGTCATCCTGCCGATCTTAGTCTCGGGGATTCCCGGCCAAATCTTGGTGTCGTCGAGCGGGTCGAAAT
>JBOFFD010000887.1:0-6979 GCA_051648425.1 Planctomycetia bacterium | reverse complement strand
GGCACGCCTGACCGGTGGAAGATGATTTCGGCGGAGGAAGCGTCGGCCGAGGTGCTGCACGCCGTCGCCGAGCGGAACTTCCAGCGGTTCCAAGCGGTGATGGCGGCTGACGCCGAACTTGAAACGATCGGTCTGTCGGCCGAGGGCGCCGACCGCGTCCGCAAGTCTCGCGAGCAGGCCGGCGAAGAGTTTCAGCGGCTGGCCGCCGCCATGCCGCGCGGCGTCAAGTGGGTCGGCTTCAGCGGTCAACAGCCGGTGGCCGTCTCCGCCGAAGAAGCGGGGGCGTCGAAGGACGTCGTGCTGTACATGAACGCCACCGTGATGTGTGAAGCGGGCGACGCGAAGCCGTGGCTGCGCATCGGCGAACTCGTCCGGGCCGGCGACTGCTGGAAGTTGGTCGACGTCCCGACCGTCATTGACGAAAAGACGCCGGTCGAACAGACGACCGTTCTCATTCCCGCCGTCGCGGACGTGGTCGCCAAGTCGAGCAAGGCCGGCGGCGACTCGGTCGTCGAAGAGGACGTTGATATCGCCAAGTTCGTGGCGATGCTGCAGAAGCACGACGCGACGCTTCCCGAAGGCGGCGACGCCCGCGCGATGGTGGCCTACCACGTCAAACGGGCCGAGCTGTGCGCGCACGTCGGCGCTCGGTCTAAGAAACTGTCGAACCGCGAACACTGGTATCAACTGGTCGCCGACAGCTTGAACGCGGCGGTTCAGACCGGCGAATACTCGCAGGGCATTGAGATGCTGGGTCAGTATGCGGGCCAGTTCTCGAAGGTCGAGTGGGGAATGAAACTGGCCGGCTACTTCAAGTATCGCGCCGTCAACGCGGGCTATGCGATGCAACTGGCCAAGCCGGACGCCGACCAGCCGAAGGCGCAGGAAGCGTTCCTGAACGAACTGAAACAGTTCGTCGACGACTACGCGAAGTCGGCCGACGTCGCCGACGCCCTATGGCAGCTCGGCAACGGTTGTGAATTTTCCGGCAAGGAAGACGACGCGAAACTGTACTACAAGCGTCTTGCCGGCGAGTTTCCGAAAAGCACCTTCGGCGCCCGCGCCGTCGGTGCGTTGCGGCGGCTGGGTTCGGAAGGACAGCCGTTCCAACTGGTCGGTCGCAGCCTGGGCCGGTCGGAAGAAATCGACACCGCCCAGTATAAGGGCAAGGTCGTAGTGGTCTCCTTCTGGGCGACCTGGTGCGAGCCGTGCAAGGTGGAAACGCCGCGGCTGGCGAAACTGCGGGAAAAGTATGCGGCGCGGGGCGTGGAGATCGTCGGCGTCAACCTCGACTCCGACAAGAACGCCGCCATGCAGTACGTGCGTTCGGCCGGCGTGACCTGGCCGCAGATTTACGAAGAGGGTTCGCTGGAAAGCGCCCCGGCGGCGCATTTCGGCATCGTCAGCCTGCCGTGCGTGGTGCTCATCGACGCCGAAGGCCGGGTCGTCAATCGCAACGTCCAGTACAATCAGCTCGACGGCGAAATCGAAAAGACCCTGGCGAAGAAGATCGCCAGCAAGGACTAAGACGCCGGTCGAACCTGTTTTGATCCCACGTGCCCCGTCGGCCTTCCGACGGGGCTTTTTCATTTCTTGTCCGCATTTTGATCGCCGAAGTTGACATGCAACCCTTTGGTTGCATAATAAAGGCGATGGACGACGACCTCGACGACCTGTTCAAGGCGCTGGCCGACCCGCACCGGCGGCTGCTACTCGATCGGCTGCACGTTCAGAACGGGCAGACGCTGGGGATGCTGTGCGCGCGGATGGAGATGAGTCGGCAGGGGGTGGCCAAACACCTTGAGATATTGGAAGCGGCGTCGCTGGTGGTCGCGCTGCGACGCGGCCGTGAGAAGCTGCATTATCTCAACCCGGCGTCGATCCGAGCCCTCGCCGAACGGTGGCTCCACAAGTTCGAGGCGGGCCGGTCGAACGCGCTCGCCGATCTGAAAAAGAGTTTGGAGGAGGGGCGTTCGATGCCGGAAATGGATCTTACGACCGAAGACACGGTGTACTCGCTCTATGTCGGCGCCGCGCCCGTGAAAGTTTGGGACGCGCTGACGTCGAGTGGATTCACCGAAAGATACTTCTTCGGCCGCCGCGTGGAATCGGAATGGGCGGTCGGGTCGGCCTGGAGGCTGCTGCGGCCGGACGGCGCCATCGACGTCGAAGGCGTCGTCCGCGAAAGCGTCCCGCCGCGAAAGCTCGTTCTTACCTGGCGGGCGGTTGGAATGATTCAAATGAAGGAACCGCCGGAATCCGTCGTCACGTACGAAATCGAAGCAGTCGGCGACGAGGCCGTTCGTCTGACGATGACCGAAGCGCACCCCACTCCCATCCCCGCCTTTTTGTTGGAAGGCGGCCGGCGCGGTTGGCCGATGATCCTGTCCGGTCTCAAGACTTTGCTGGAAACCGGCCGGCCGCTCGAATTGCAGACTCCCGAACCCCCGAGGAAGGAATGAACCGATGTCGGAAAGCCGTTTCGTCTACGCGACGTACATCCGCACGACTCCGGAAAAGCTTTGGCAGGCGCTGACCGAGCCGGAGTTCACCCGCCGATATTGGATGGAGACGTGGCAGGACTGTGCCTGGCGGGTTGGGGCGTCGTGGCGGCTGCTGGTTCCCGACGGCCGGGTCGCCGACCTCGGCGAAGTGCTGGAACTTGTTCCAAACCGCCGGCTCGTGTTGTCGTGGAAGCACGAATTCACACCGGCGGCGCGGCATGAAGTTCCGACCCGGCTGACCTATGAAATCGAACCACGGGACGGCATGGTGAAATTGACGGTCGTCCACGAAAGCGAAACGCCCGCTTCAAAGACGATCGAGGCGGTGTCGAACGGCTGGCCGCTCATCCTGTCGAGCCTGAAAAGCATGCTGGAAAACGGCGAATCGCTCGAAGCGACCCGCCGCTGGCCTGTCGCCATGTGACGGCCTTCGCGCCGGTCGCCATGCCCACGCGAAGCGATGGGCACGGCGACCGGGAACTTACGACGTCGGCTTCAGATGTTTTCTGAACTTTTCCTTCGTCTTCGTCCACATCGCCTCCGACAAGACGTGCCCGGTCTTTTCTTCGATGAACGAGGTGAAGGCGTCTTCGGCGTGGACCGCTTCGTAGGCTTGGCGGATGGTCTTAAGGGCCGCGCGCACTTCTTCGATCGGACTGCCGTCGTCTTCGTCGCCGAAGTTGAGATGCAGCGGCCGGGGCGCGATCAGCGCGCAGACGTCGGGCGTGTCGCCGAAGGCGTGGAGGCCGGGGATGAAGTTCGGGAAGCAGTGCAGGATTCGGGTGCGGTGGATGGCGGCGTACGTCGGAAGGCAGCAGTTGCCGACGAGGCATTTAAGACGCGGCTCCCACGGGCCGACCAGCCAGGTGAACGTGGAACCCATCGAGTGGCCGTAACAACCGATGCGCTCGGCGTCGACCTCCGGTCGCGCACATAAGAAATCGATCGACCGCCGCATGTCGAGGATGTTTTTCCAGGCCATGCACTTCCCGGCGACGGTGTAGCGCAGGAACTCGAAACGCTCGAAGTCGCCGCCGGCGAGTTTCTCGTTGCGCCGTTCGCCGAAACAGAGAGCGTCGGGACAGAGGACGACGTACCCTTCTTTCGCCAACGCGACGCCGGTGTGGTGCATTGGGCTGCCGGCGAGGCCGGCCGGCTCGACCTTTCCGAGATGCCAGGCGCCGTTGTGCTGGTGCCAGACGGCGACCGCCGGCGCGGGGTTTTTCGCGTCGACGCCGTCGGGAACGAGAAGATATGCGGGGATGCGGTCGCCCGGTTCGACTTGGTACGTCACCGAGTAGAGGGTGTAGCCGTCTTTGGGAATCGTTTCGCGGACGACCGGTTCCAGAGGGCAGGGGTCGGGCCAGGGGCCGCCGAGGCATTGCTGCAATTTGTCGCGGAAGTCGGGTCGTGACACGGGGCGCCTCCTGAAAAGCGGGCCGAATGCGGGGCGAGCGTGGCATCGGGGACGCACGACGGCGTAGGGGGTTCGTCGTCGTTGGATTTTCTAGAATATTCCGGCTCGACACCACTAGGGAACCGCCATGGACCATTTTCAACTCGTCAGCCCGTACCAGCCCGCCGGCGACCAACCCGAGGCGATTCGGCAGTTGTGCGAAGGATTGGATCGCGGCGAACGGCATCAGACCCTTTTGGGCGTGACCGGTTCGGGCAAGACGTTCACGATGGCCAACGTCATCGCGAAACTGAATCGGCCGGCGCTGGTGATGTCGCACAATAAGACCCTGGCGGCTCAGCTCTACGGCGAATTCAAAGAGTTCTTCCCGCACAACGCCGTGCGCTACTTCGTCAGCTATTACGACTACTACCAGCCGGAAGCGTACATTCCGCAGCGGGACATTTACATCGAGAAGGAATCGTCGATCAACGACGACCTCGACCGGCTGCGACTGGCCACCACGTCGGCGCTGGTGAGTCGGCGCGACGTCGTCATCGTCGCCAGCGTTTCGTGCATCTACGGCTTGGGGTCGCCGACGGATTACAAAGCGATGGTCGTGCCGTTGGCGGTGGGCATGATCGTCGACCGCGACGAACTTCTGAAACGACTGGTGTCGCTGCTGTACGATCGCAACGACGTGGCGTTCGAGCGCAGTAAGTTCCGCGTAAGAGGCGACGTCATCGAGTTGTGGCCCGCCTATGAAGAGTTCGCCTACCGGATTGAAATGTTCGGCGATGAAATCGATCGGTTGTCGGCGATTCACACCACCACCGGCGAAACGCTTCAGACGGTGAAGGAACTTTACATCTACCCCGCGAAGCACTTCGTGCTGCCCGAAGAGCGGGTGCAGTCGGCGGTCGACGCGATTCAAGCCGAGCTTGACCACCGCCTCCGCGAGATGCGCGAGCAAGGCAAGCTGCTGGAAGCGCAGCGGCTGGCGGCGCGCACCCGGTTCGACATCGAGATGCTGCAAGAGGTCGGCCACTGCCCCGGCATCGAGAACTACAGTCGGCACTTGGCGGGTCGCCAGGAAGGGGAGCGGCCGCACTGCCTCTTGGACTTTTTTCCGTCGGACTACCTCGTCTTCGTCGACGAATCGCACCAGTCGACGCCGCAGGTGGGCGCCATGTACTCGGGCGACCGGAACCGTAAGACGACCCTCGTGGAACATGGTTTCCGTCTGCCCAGCGCCCTCGACAACCGCCCATTGAAGTTTGAAGAGTGGGAGAAGCTGCTTGGTCAGACTATCTTCGTTTCCGCGACCCCCGGTCCGTATGAACTCGACAAATCAGGAGGCGAGTTCGTCGAGCAGGTCATTCGTCCGACCGGTCTCTTAGACCCGGTCATCGAAGTGCAGCCGGCCCGAGGGCAGGTCGCCCACTTGCTGGGGCAGGTGCGCGAACGGATCGTACGCGGCGAACGAACGCTGGTGACGACGCTGACGAAGCGTCTGGCGGAAGATCTGTCGACCTACTTCAATCAGCAGAAGATCAACTGCAAATGGCTGCATTCGGAACTCGACGCGCTCGAACGGATGGAAGTGCTGCGGGAACTGCGCGAGGGGCGGTTCGACGTGTTGGTCGGCATCAACCTGCTGCGGGAAGGACTGGACCTGCCGGAAGTGGCGCTGGTGGCGATTTTGGACGCCGACAAAGAAGGCTTCCTGCGAAGTGAAACGTCGCTGATTCAGACGATCGGCCGGGCGGCGCGGAACGTCAACAGCAAAGTGGTGCTGTACGCCGACTCGGTGACGCCGTCGATGCAGAAGGCGATGGACGAAACCGACCGCCGTCGTGAAAAGCAGTCGGCGTACAACCTGGAACACGGCATCACGCCGGAGACGGTGAAGCGGGCGGTGACGCGCGGGATCGCCGAGGAAATGGAAGCGCGGCAGACGGTGCTGAGCGCGGCGGGAAGTAACGAATCGGAAGCCGCCACGGCGGAATTCCTGGCCGATCTGCACGCCGAGATGCTGGCGGCGGCCGAGTCGTTGGAGTTCGAGCGGGCGGCGAAGTTGCGCGACAAGATTGAATCTCTGAAGAAGAAGCAGGATGCACGATCGGCCACTTCCGAAGGCTTCAAACCGCAGGTGAAGGTCTCGAAGCGAGGGAAGCGGTCGAAAACGGCGGACGGCGGGGGCGATCCAGGCGTTCCAAAACAGCGAGACGCGAAACCTCGTCGCGCAAAATGATACACCCCCCTGTCGACGTCGGCCCCAAATGGAAGCAGTCGGCTTGATTTTGACCCGTCGACCGCCGAAAAATCGACTGGCATCCCCTTTGCACTACTCCACGACGAGAATGCATATCTAAGGTTGGATTGGAGAAGTCCGTGCAGATGCCACGATCGGTTCGCCCACTCATCTCTCGAATACGAACGCTGGGCGTGGAAGAACGTTCCGGCTCCGACGACGAAACGACGCATCGCGGCCGCGACGACGATGATCGAGGGTCGGCGCCCCCTGCGCTTCGGCTGACATGCCATGCCGTCACCGATCGCGGCGTGGTGCGGGCCGACAACCAAGACCATTTTCTACTTGCGAACATCGACGACCTGATGAACGCTTCCACCGCGGTCGCGCCGGCGGACGGCGCGATGGTCGGCGCGAAACGGTGGCTGTTGGCCGTCGCCGACGGCGTCGGCGGCCACGCGGGCGGCGCGACGGCGAGCCGGTCGGCGATCGAAACGATCCTTCAGCGGGCGGCGCTTCTCGTCGGCGTCGGCGAAGCGGTTCCAATAGGCCTTGAGTTGAAGGTGTCGGAATGGCTGCGCGGCGCGGTGGTCGAAGCAGACGCCGCTCTCTTTCGCATGATGCACCGGATGCCGAAACTAACGGGGATGGCCACCACCCTGACCCTCGGCGTGGTGATCGACGACCGCCTTTTCGTAGGTCACGCCGGCGACAGTCGCGCCTACCTGCTGCGCGGCGGCTCATCGCGCCGACTCACGCGCGACCATACGCTCTTGCAGGAAATGATCGACAGCGGCCTGCTGCCCGAAGAATCGAACGCCCGCA
>JBOFFD010000886.1:0-6398 GCA_051648425.1 Planctomycetia bacterium | reverse complement strand
GCACCGGCTGCAACGCCTGCCTCGTCGCCTGCCAAGCGGAAAACAACATTCCGATCGTCGGCAAGGACCAGGTGCTTCGCGGCCGCGAAATGCACTGGAT
This sequence comes from Planctomycetia bacterium, assembly GCA_051648425.1. Lineage (GTDB taxonomy): Bacteria > Planctomycetota > Planctomycetia > Kolteriales > Kolteriaceae > JBOFFD01. The sequence goes on along the minus strand of JBOFFD010000886.1, from coordinate 6,298 downwards.
CCGCGTCGACCGCTACTTCTCCGGCTCGGTGGAGGAACCGACCCTCACCAGCCAAGTCGTCACTTGCATGCACTGTGAAACGGCGCCGTGCGAACAGGTCTGCCCGGTGGCCGCCACCGTACATACCAGCGACGGCCTGAATCACATGATCTACAACCGCTGCGTCGGTACGCGGTACTGCGCCAACAACTGTCCGTACAAGGTCCGCCGGTTCAACTATTTCAACTACCACAAGGAGTTGGACGACCCGCGCAACGACGTGCAGAAGCTGTCGTACAACCCGGAAGTGACTGTCCGCTCGCGCGGCGTGATGGAAAAGTGCACCTTCTGCGTCCAGCGCATCGAGAAGGTCAAAATCAAGGCGAAGAACGAACGGCGGGCGATCGAAGACGGCGAAGTCACCACGGCCTGCGCCCAGACCTGCCCGGCCGAGGCCATCGTCTTCGGCGACCTTTCCGACAAGAGCAGCCGAGTGCTGGCGGCCCACAAGCTGCCCCGGTCGTACGGCATGCTCGCCGAATTGAACACCAAGCCGCGGCTGCGCTACCTGGCGCGGATCCGAAACCCGCATCCTGAACTCTCGACGGGGCGTGAGACGCATCATGGCCATGACCACGGCTGAAATCGACCGCATCTACGACAACACGACCGATACGCCCGGCCCCCGCGCGCCGTTGGTGACGGGCAACCTCAGCTACGGCGACGTCACTAGGACGGTCTGCCAGTTGGCCGAGGTCGACAAGCCCCCGTTCGCCTGGTACATCGCGTTCAGCCTGTCGTCGGTGATGACCGTCGTACTGTTCACCTGCATCGCGTACCTCATCACCACCGGGGTCGGCGTCTGGGGCAACAACCAGCCGGTCGCCTGGGCGTTCGACATCGTCAACTTCGTCTTCTGGATCGGCATCGGCCACGCCGGCACGCTGATCTCGGCGATCTTGTTTCTCTTCCGGCAGAACTGGCGGACGAGCATCAACCGCTTCGCCGAGGCGATGACGATCTTCGCCGTCGTCTGCGCCGCCATCTTCCCGACCTTCCACGTCGGCCGGGTTTGGCTTGCCTACTGGCTCATGCCGTACCCCAACCAAATGTACATGTGGCCCCAGTTCCGCAGCCCGCTGTTGTGGGACGTCTTCGCCGTCAGCACCTACACCGCCGTCTCGGTGATGTTCTGGTACTACGGCATGATCCCCGACCTCGCCACGCTCCGCGACCGCGCTAAGTCGTCCCTCGCCAAGTTCGGCTACGGGCTGTTTTCGCTCGGTTGGACCGGTTCGGGCCGCTCATGGTACCGCTACGAACGAGCCTACCTGCTGCTCGCCGCCCTGGCGACGCCGCTGGTCCTTTCGGTGCACACGGTCGTTTCGTTCGACTTCGCGGTTTCGCAAGTGCCCGGCTGGCACACCACCATCTTCCCGCCGTACTTCGTCGCGGGGGCCATCTTCGGCGGCTTCGCGATGGTGGTCTTCCTGGCCGTCCCCGCCCGCGCCTTCTTCGGGCTGGAGCATCTCATCACGATGCGCCACCTCGAAAACATGAACAAGATCATGCTCGCCACCGGCACCATCGTCGGCTACGCCTACGCGATGGAGTTCTTCATCGCCTGGTACAGCGGCAGCAATTACGAACGGTTCGCGTTCGTCAACCGCGCCCTCGGCCCCTACGCCTGGGCCTACTGGACGATGATCTTCTGCAACGTGGTCTCGCCGCAGATCTTCTGGTCGAAGTGGGCCCGCACAAACCCGATCGTCATGTGGATCGTGTCGATCCTCGTGAATATCGGCATGTGGTTCGAGCGGTTCGTCATCATCGTCATCTCGCTCAGCCGCGACTTCCTGCCGTCGAGCTGGGGCTATTACGCGCCGACCACCATCGACATGCTGATGCTGACCGGCAGCTTCGGATTGTTCTTCACGCTGTTCCTTCTCTTCTGCCGCTACCTGCCGATGGTGGCGATGTCGGAAGTGAAGAGCATCATGCCGCACCCGCACCACGGCCACGAAGCGGTCAACGCCGGCGCCAACGGAACGGCGCACGGCAGACATGCGGGGCACGGGCACTAAGACGGCTTTGAGACGGCTCTAAGACGATACGAGATCGGCGGCCGCGGCGGCGAGTCCCAGACGCAACGACGGGAAGAGATCGGAACTCATGAGTGCAACGTTGACCCCGACGAAGGAAGTCGTCGCCGCCCCACCGGCGGAGCCGACGGTGAAGACGGTCGCCCTGGTCGCCGAATACGACGACCCCGACGCCCTCGCCGCCGCATGCGAAAAGGTGCGCGACGCCGGCTACGAGCGTTGGGATTCATACACACCTTTTCCCGTCCACCATCTGGAAGACGCGATGGGCGTCCGCCCGACGATCCTGCCGTGGATCGTTCTCGTCGGCGGTGTCACCGGCTGCGTTTTCGGCGTCTTCCTACAATGGTGGACCAACGCCTTCGACTACCAGTTCCTCATCAGCGGCAAGCCGCTCTGGAGCCTGCCGGCCAACATCCCGGTCGCCTTCGAGACGACCATTCTCTTCTCGGCGATCACCACCGTCTTCGTCTCGCTGGCGCTCAACAACCTGCCGCGCCTCTACAACCCGCTGCGGACGGTGCCGAACTTCCACCGCGTCACCGACGACCGCTTCTTCATCGCGATCTACGCGAAGGATAAGAAGTACGACGCCGAGGAAGTCGACGCCCTGCTGCGGTCGACCGGGCCGCTCAACGTTTCGGAATGCGTCGAGTCGACCGCGCAGTTCTATCTGCCGGGCTGGACGCAGCTCGCGTTCCTGGTGACCATCGTCGCGCTGGCGATCCCGCCGGCGATGATCGCCCGCAGCCGATTCATCACCTCGGAACTGCCCCGCATCCACGTCGTCCCGGACATGGACTTCCAGCCGAAGTTCAAGGCGCAGTCGCCCAGCACGCTGTTCGCCGACGGCCGATCGATGCGGCCCGAACTTCCGGGCGTCATCGCCCGCGGCGCGGTCGTCAACGACCCGGTCCTGCTCACCGGCCTCGTTCCGGGGATCACCCCCGAAGGCCAGCCGGGAATGGTCGAATCGCCGGACTTCCCTGAATCGTGGCTGGCCGCCAAGCCGCTCGACGAATGGATGGCCCGCGGCCAAGAACGCTACAATATCTATTGCGCGGCGTGCCACGGCCTGACCGGCGCCGGCAACGGCATGGTCGCCAAACGCGCCTTGGACCTGGCCGAAGGAACCTGGGTGCCCCCGGTGACCTATCACAACGATCCGTTGCGGAACGCGCCGATCGGTCATTTCTTCACCGTCGTCACCAACGGCGTCCGTAAGATGCCGTCCTACGCCTCGCAGATCGCCCCCCAAGACCGCTGGGCGATCGCCCTGTACGTTCGGGCGCTGCAACGCAGTCAGAACGGTACGCTGGAAGACGTCCCGGCGGACGTTCGCCCCACCCTCGGTCAGAACTGAGAAGAAGCGGAATCCATGAAAGCCAAATCTTATCCCGACGTAATGCAGGTCCGCCGCACGCTCGACGGCGTCGCCGCCCCGCTCGTCAGCGGTTTCTCGGTCCTCGGTCTGGCCGCCCTCGCGGTCGCCGGCGGCCTCGGCATCGCCCGCGGCGACGAAATGAACTACTTCCTCCACTCGTACCTGTTGGCGTACAACTTCTTCCTCAGCATCTCGCTGGGGGCGCTCGTCTTCGTCACCATCCAGCACATCGTCCGCGCCGGCTGGAGCGTGGTCGTCCGCCGGATCGCCGAGCTGATGGCCGCGAACATCGTCGTGATGGCGGTGCTGTTCCTGCCGATCCTCGGCTCCATCGTCACCCGCAGCGACGCCCTCTACGAATGGGCCGACAAAGCCCACGTCCTCGAAGACGAGCTGCTCCGACGGAAGGCCGTCTACTTCGCCCTGCCGTTCGTGTTGGCCCGCTTCGCGGTCTACTTCGTCGCCTGGTGCGGCTTGGCGTGGTTCTACTATCGCACCTCGCGCGAGCAGGACGAAACCGGCGAAGCCAGGCTGACCTCCCGCATGGAAAGCGTCGCCCCCGTCGGCATGTTCGTGCTGGCGCTCACCATCACCTTTTTCGCGTTCGACACCATGATGTCGCTCGACCCGCACTGGTTCAGCACCATCTACGGCGTCTACTTCTTCGCCGGCTCCATGATCGCCTTCTATGCGGCGACGAGCCTGATTTGCATCGGCCTGCAGGCCGGCGGACGGCTGACGACCGTCGTCACGCCCGAACACTACCACGACCTCGGCAAGTTCCTGTTCGGCTTCACCGTCTTCTGGGCGTACATCGCGTTCTCCCAGTTCATGCTGATTTGGTACGCCAACATCCCCGAAGAAACGACGTGGTTCGCCGTCCGCCTTCGGCCGCTCGACGACGCGCCCTGGACCTCGTACGTGCAAAACCCGTGGGCGTGGGTCGGCCTGGCGCTGCCGATCTGCCATTTCGCGATTCCGTTCTTCGGCCTGATGTCGCGCTCGATCAAGCGGAACACGCTGACCCTCGCCTTCTGGGCGGTTTGGATGCTCGTGTTCCACTACGTCGACCTGTATTGGAACATCATGCCGTACGCCGAGGGCGCCCAAAAGATGCCGACGTTCGGGCTGATCGACGTCGGCTGCATCGTGGGGATCGGCGGACTGTGGGCGGCCGGGCTGGCCTTCTTCGCCCAATCGGTGTCGCTGCTTCCGGTGCGCGACCCGCGGCTGGTCGAATCGTTGACCTTGAGAAACATCTAAGGACGCCGACATGGTCCAATACGACGATATCAACGTCCGCACCATCACCATGATCGGCGCCCTGGGCGTGGTCATCACGGTGGTCTTCGTCCTGCTGCTGCAAGTGGCGTACTACGCGAACCTCGACTACCAACGCGAGTACAAGCTGTACGACCAAAAACCGGCGGCGTACACGGCGCTGTCGACCGCCCAGGCGAAGGAACTGAGCGGTTACACCGTGCTGAAGACCGCGGAAGACAAGAAGACCCCGGTGGTGGTGTCGATGCCGATCGAGGTCGCCAAGACCAAGGTGATCGCCGACCTGCAGGCGGCCCAGCGGAAAAAGAAGGAAGCGAAACCCGATGCGGCGAAGAAGGGTTGAGGCGGCCGGCCGCCGCCCGGCGCGCCGCGTCCTGACGTTGACGCTGGGCGTCGCGGCGTTCGTCGCCAGCCTTTCGGCGGCGGCGGTCGAACCGGCGGCAGCCGAACCAGCGGCGGTTCAAGCGACGGCTACCTCGACGCGGCACTCGCCCAGCGACTTGTCGAAGATTCCCGAGTTGATCGAAGCGCGGCCGGCCGAGGTTTCGTCGGTCGACGTGGTCGAGCACTTGGACGAGCCGCTCCCGCTCGACGTGATCTTCCTCGACCAAAACGGTCGGCCGGTCCGGCTCGGCGACTACTTCCAGCCCGGCCGACCGGTGCTGTTGACGCTCAACTACTCCGACTGCCCGATGCTGTGCAGTTTACAGTTGACTGGCCTCGTGAAGACGCTGTCCAAGATGGAATGGACGGCGGGCGACCGCTTCCAAGTGGTGACCGTCAGCATCAATCCGAACGAGGGTCCGGAACGGGCGAAACTGACGCAGGCGAAATACCTCAAGGAATACGGCCGACCGGCGACCGACGGCTGGGTCTTCCTGACGGGCCGACAGCCGTCGATCGAAACGCTGGCGAAGGCGCTCGGCTTCGGGTACCAGTTGCAGGACAACGGCCGGGACTACTCGCACGCGGCGGTCGTCTTCGTGGCGACCCCCGAGGGTAAATTGTCGCGGTACTTGTATGGGATTGATTACGACCCGCAGACGGTCAAACTATCACTGGTCGAGGCGGCCGACGGTAAGATCGGCACTACCATCGATAAGATTCTTTTGTTCTGTTTCCACTACGACGCGACGAAGGGCCGCTACGGACCGGCGGCCCGAAACCTCATGAAACTGGGCGGGGCCGTCATGCTCGTCGTCATGGGGGTCGTCGGATTTCGGATTTGGCGGTTCGAGCGGCGGCGCGGCGTGTTGACCGCCGGCGCGGCAACTGGCGTATAAGGCGGAAGTGTACGATGAACCTCTGGAATTCGCTGACGGACGGGTCGACGACGTTGTTCGCCGCCGGCGCCTCCTTCATGTTCCCCCCGCAAAGTTCGGCCACGGCCCCCACCGTCGACCGGATGTACTATTTCATCTACTACCTCAGCATCTTCTTCTTCGTGCTGATCATCGGCGTCTCCGGCTACTTCGTGTGGAAGTACCGTCGGCGGCCGGGCGTCGAACCGCAGCCCAGCGCCAACCACAACCTGCCGTTGGAACTCACCTGG
>JBOFFD010000885.1:0-4525 GCA_051648425.1 Planctomycetia bacterium | reverse complement strand
CGATCGCGCCGTTGACGCCGATCTGAAACAACCACGGTCCGAACCGCTTGGTTGAATCGAACTGTTCCAGTCGGCTGTATGCTTTCAAGAAAGCATCCTGCGCCAGATCCTCCGCGACCTCGACGCTGCCCACCATGCGATAGAGCGTCCGCAGCAGTTTCTTTTCGTGGCGCTGTACGATCGCCGCGTAGGCGTTGCGGTCGCCATTTTTGCCTCGCCGACTCAAACGGGCGTCGGCCGCGTCATCGTCGATCGGTTCGACGGAACGAACCGCGACCGAGTCGCCGTCGGCGTGCCGTCGAAGCGACGGTTCCACCGTCGCGGAAGGGTGCGACGCAGGGTCGTCGTCGGGACGCCGGGCGTCGCTCAGCGTTTGCGAAGTTCCTTCCCTCATGGCGTAAATTACACCGTCCCTACATACGGCCTCGACCGCGTGGCCGTTGGCGCTTCGCCGTTGAAATTTTATCCGCCGATTCGTTCCGACGCCGGCGCCGACGAGTAATGATCCACGAAGAGCGATTTATTGTATGGGCGGTCGGCCGAGTCGCCATCGCGGCTCGCTTTCCAACGCCCGCTCCACCGCGCGGGCGGATTCTATCACGCCGTAGTCGCCAGCGGGCCGGCCGATCAATTGAAGGCCGAGGGGTAGGCCGTCGGCGTCGGCGCCGCACGGCACACCGACGGTCGGCAGGCCGAGCAGGCTCCACGGCGAGTTCAGCGCCGGGCTGCCGGTCGTAGCGCGGGCAGGCGCCGGTCCGCACGCCGCCGGCGTCAACCAGGCCGAGAAACCATCGGCGGCAGGGTCGACCGTCTTCCTCCAAAAAGACTGCAATCGTTTCGCGTGGGCGTAATCGGCGGCCGAGGTCGCCCGTCCATCCTCTATTACCGACGTGATGGCGGGAGGATAGTCCTCGGGAAACTCGCGCTGTCGCGCCGAGTGTTCCAAGGCGGTTTCGACGGAAAGGATGGCGCGATGGACGGCGGAAGTTTCCGTGAATCCGGGTGGATCGGCGGCTTCCACGACTTCCAACCCTTGACGACGCAAGACGGCGACGACTTCATCCAGCCGACGAAGCGACGCCTCGTCCGCCAACCGATCGAAGAGACCGCGCAGCCGGCCGAGCCGGCGCGGTTGCGAAGCCGCTTCGCCGACGCCGGCGTCTTGGCCGCTCATCACGGTAAAGAGGATCGACAGGTCGTCGACGCTGCCGGCGATCGGTCCCACGTGGTCCATGCTCCACGCCAACGGCTTGACGCCCTCGGTGGGAACCGCGCCGAAACTCGGCTTCAACGTGCAGAGGCCGCAGTAAGCCCCCGGTCGGGTCAATGAACCACCGGTCTGCGACCCCAACGCCGCCAGGCACATTCCCGCGGCGACGGCGGCCGCCGATCCACTGGACGAACCGCCGGGCGTTCGGTCCAGCCGCCAAGGATTGGCGGTTTTCGGTGGGTCGAACAGGGCGTAGGGGGTGGAGACCGTTTTGCCCAACACAATCGCCCCGGCGTCGATCAGCCGATCGACCACCGGTGCGTTGCGGTCTACGGACCCCAGCTCCGCCCACCGTTTCGAGCCGGCGGCGGTGGGCAAGCCGGCGACGTCGATGATGTCTTTCACGCCGATCGGAATGCCGTGCAACAGTCCTCGGTCGCCGCCGGCTTGAAGCGCGGCGTCCAAGGCGTCGGCTCGCGCCAGCGCCCAATCGGCGTCGAGCACCACCCACGCCTGCACCTGACGCTCGCACCGGCTGACGGCGTCGAGACAGCGTTCGACCAACGCTCGGCACGTCGTCCGGCCGGCGCGCAGCGCGGCCCCCGTTGATCGAATGGTTTCCCGAGTGGCCCCTGTATCATGCATCGACGACGCCCCTGGTGATGGGGCGTGACATACGGATTTCATCATCGTGGACGAAGAGGATGCCGTCGCCGTGAATGATTCAACCGCCGCGCCGGCGCGAACCTGGCAAGAGTGGTTCCGCCGACTGGTGCGGGGCGAAACCACCGGCTTCGGTCCGCTGCTGCTTCGCACGGCGTTGCGCGGCGCGTCGTTGCCGTACGGCGCGGTCGTGGCGCTGCGGAACGCCGGGTACGACGCCGGCCGGCTGAAAATCCACCGCGCCGCCGTCCCGGTAGTTTCGGTCGGCAACCTCACCGTCGGCGGCACCGGCAAGACGCCGTTCGTTGAATACCTCGCCGACTGGTTCCACGGGCGCGGCTTGCGGGCGGCCATTCTCAGCCGCGGCTACGGTTCGACCGGCGGACCAAACGACGAAGCGCTTTTACTGGAAGAGAATCTGCCGGACGTTCCTCACCTACAGGGAAAGAACCGTTCCACTCTGGCCGACGCCGCCGTGGTGGAACTTGAATCGCAGGTCCTACTGCTGGACGACGGCTTCCAACATCGTCGGCTTCACCGCGATCTCGACGTCGTCTTGCTCGACGCCACCGATCCGTGGGGCGGGGGAGGGCTGCTGCCGGGCGGCCTCTTGCGCGAACCGGCGCGGTCGTTGCGACGGGCCGACGTCGTGGTGTTGACGCGGTGCGACCAAGTCGACGCCGCCCGCCGCGACGCTGTTTGGGCGGTGGTCGGCCGGCGGGCGCCGAAGGCAGTGACAGTGGAGGCGTCGTTCCGGCCGCGCGACCTTCTTCGCCACGCGCACCCGGCGTCGCCCGTCGAGGGGCTGCGGGGCCGGCGGGTGTTGGCGTTCAGCGGCATCGGCAACCACCGTGGTTTCGCGCGGACGCTCGCCGACCTGGAGGCGGTCGTCGTTGAAGAGCGCGTATACGCCGACCACCATCCGTATTCCCGCGAGGACGTCGAGGACTTGAACCGTTGGGCCAGCGACCACGAGAAGCGGGAGTCGGACCCGGGCCAGCGGCCGGTGTGCGTCGTCGCCACGCAGAAGGATCTCGTCAAACTGCGGATCGACGCCGTCGGCGGACTGCCGCTGTTCGCCGTTCGTCTGGGGTGCGTTCTCACGAAAGGGGCGGCGGGGCTGGAAGCCGCCTTGCTTGAAACGGCGAACTCCGCCAGCCGTCTTACATCGCCCTGACTCGGCGATCGCTTCAGACTGCCGCGGACGACGAATCGGCTGTTCCTTTTCCCTTTTCGCCAAACGCCCCATCTCCGACAAATCGCTTTCGATTCTTGAGTTTTCCCGAGATTCCCGGAAACGAATTCGATTCGACGGGTCGGAATCGTCGATACAAACGATCGAACCGTCGGCATCAGGCAGTGGATTGCGCTTGGACCTGGGAACGGTGGGAGACTGGAAGCGTATGCGAACCGTCGCCATGTCGGCCATCACGATCGGCCTCGCACTGCCTTGGGCGGCGCCCGTCGAGGCTGCCCAAGTTCCGCCGGCACCGGCGCGGTCGTTGGGCGTCGCGGCTCCGGAGCCGGCCGATCCGAAGCCGCTGCCGTCGCTTCCCGACGAACCGCCGTCGCCGCCGCTTCCGCCCGCCGAGAAGATCGACGTCGCGCCGCCGCCGCTCACTTCGGACGTCGCGCCAACCCTCTCGACCACGATGGGCGCCAGCGCTCCGCTTTGGCAGGCGCCGCCGTCGTACTCCAGCGGTTCCTGTTCCACCGAACCTTGCTTCTGCCCACAGCTCGGCCGTTACTTCGACGACGCCTATTTCACCGTCGAAGCGCTGTACTGGAAGCCCAGCGAGCCGGGCGGCCGAGGACAGATTCTGAACACGACCTCGCCCGACCCGAACAGCCCCAACCCCGCCGCGCCGACCCAGGTTCCGTTGGTCGGCTTCCGTACCGGCACGCCCAACCCCGACTACGAATGGGGCGTGCAGGCGCTCGTCGGCACGTGGCTGAACGAAAGCATGGCGGTGGAAGTCGGCGGCTTCTGGTCGAACCCGTTTCTTTTGGAATCGCTCGAACCGAACCCGCTGTCGGCGCCGGGCATCATCGGCGGGACGGCCACCTTCGCCCCCACCAATATTCCGTTGGAACGGGCGGACGCTTACTTTCAGATCGAGAACCACTCGATTCAGACCAACGCCCGCTTCGCGCTTTGGCGCGGCGCCGAAGTCGAAATCGACGGCCTCACCGGTCTGCGCTACATCGGCTACGACGAAGAGTTCATCTTAAACTCCCGCCGCACCCAGCAGGCGGGCGGCGGCAACGTCAGCGAACGGTTCCACACCGGCAACGAAATCCTCTCGTGGCAGTTGGGGGCCGAATCGTCCATCCGACTGAAGAACTACTTCTACATGCGGTCGCTGTTGGCGTACGGCTTGGGCGGCACGTTTCAGAACCTCGACATCAGCCGCCGGTCCGACATCAACGGCGGCTTTCTTACAGGCAACGGCTCGAACCTCGGTTCGTCCGACCGCACGTCGGGAACCCAAACCGCCGAACTGGCGATCACCGCCGAGTACCGCGTGACGCCGAACATCCGTTTCCGCGCCGGCTACCAATGGTTGTGGATTTCCGACGTGCTGCGGGCGATGGACCAGCTCGACTTCCCCGGCATGACGGCCGGCTCGCCGATCCGCACGAACCGCGAAT
>JBOFFD010000884.1:0-3057 GCA_051648425.1 Planctomycetia bacterium | reverse complement strand
CCCCGGTCCGGCGACCGCCGCCGCCAGGTACTCCGGTGGGCGCGACGGTTTCGTCTTAAAGCTCAACGAGGCCGGAGATTTCCAATGGGTCGCCGGCGCCGGCGGCTCCAGCGACGACGTCACCCGCGGCGTGGCCGGCAGCAAAGTCTTTCCCACGACTACCAGGGACGGTAGTACGATTTTCAACCGGGCGGTGGTCTCGGCCGGTTCCTTCCAGTCCTTCGGCAATTTCGACCCGACCGACTTCGGCTTCCGCGGTTTCCTCTTTTCTCGGGGGCGGTCCGACGCCTTCTTTCTGACGCTGAACAACAGCACCGCGGACGTCTTGATTCCAGGGCCTATCGAACCGCCCGCCCCCGGCCCCGCCCCCGGCACGCCGGGAGGCCCCATCGTGCTGCCGCCCGTTCCGCCGGCGTCGGTGTTTCAGAACTCAGCCCCGACGCTCGACGCCTCGGGCACGCCGCGGATCTCCGCGCTTCGCGCCGGCACCGCCGTCCGCTCCTTGGTTCAAGACCGCACCTTCGACCGCAACCTCAATCCGGTCGGCGTCGCCGTCATCGGCATCACCAACAACCGCGGCGGCCGTTGGCAGTTCTCGCTCGACGGCGGCGAATCGTGGCGCACCGTCGCGTCGCCCAGCAACAGCCGGGCGCTGCTCCTCTCGGCGAACGCTCGCCTCCGCTTCCTGCCGGCGACCGGCGCCCGGAATGGTCGCAGCCAATTGATTTTCCGGGCGTGGGACCAAACGGTCGGCCGGTCGGGCCAGTACGTCGGCATCACGCAGGCCGGTGGTTCCAGCGCCTTCAGCTCCGTCGCCGACTCGGCCTTCACTTCGTTCCGCCGCCGGGGCGAGCGCGTGATGAACAACGGCGCCGTCCGACCAAGCGGCGGGGCCGCGCCCTCGACCACCGCCGGCCGGTCTTCAGCGAACGAGGGACGCTCGACCGTCTTGGCCGCCGACGCCCTCGACGCCGTCTTCGCTCAATCGTCCCGCCGTCGGTTGCAGACCGCCGGCGACTCGAAAGATCTTGACGTGTAGCAAGTCTCCCGCTTCAACGAGAGATCGAACGACGGCGACGGCCCGGCTTGATCCACTTCCGACGGCGGCTTAGACTGATGTTGGCGGGTGGCGCGCCGGGCTGCTTCGTTTTCGCTCGGCGTTCCATCGCCGGAGCGCCGTCGTAGGAACGTCGCTCGTTTCAACGCGCGGACGCGGCGCGGCCATCTTGCAACGAGGGGGAACGGTGATGGTGCAAGCCAGCGGGCGGATCGACAGAGCGATGCCGAGGACGGGCGGTTGGCTGGTCGCGGCGACGGTCGCAGGACTTCTGCTGCCCACGGCGGCCGTTTGGGCGCAGCCGGCGGCGAAAGCGGCCGCTAAACCGGCGGTTGCCAAACCAGCGGCCCCCGCCCCGGCCGACCCCGCGACCGAAGACGTCGCCGACTACCTCGACGGCAGCGAATCGAAAACGCTTTTGACTAGCGACGGCGTCTTCCTCGGCGTCACCTATTGGTCGCCGAAGGAAGCCAGCCGAGACACCCCCGTCGTCATGCTCCTGCACTCTCGCGGCCGGTCGCAGCGCGACTGGTTTCCGTTCGCCAAACAACTGTTCGACGACGGCATCGCGGTCGTCACGTTCGACTTCCGCGGCCACGGCGAAAGCCGCAACGTCGACCCCGATCTTTACCTCACCCCCAAGCAGTCGATGGATGCCATGAAATTGGCCGCCGACATGCGCGAGGCCGAGCGGCGCGGCATCGTTTTCCGCGGCCCGCCGCCGAAACCCCGCTCGATCAAAAAGTCCAAAGGCGGCCCGAAGACCACCATCAACGAAACCGACCCCGACTACCCGAAGGCCGGCGAATTGGTGACTTTGCTCAACGACCTGGAGACGGTGAAGGGGTTCATGGTCGGCGAAAACAACAGCGCTCGGTTCAACGTCCGCCGGATGGGCGTCGTCGCCGCCGGCGATCTGGCGTCCAACCTCTCCCTTCAGTTCGCGGGCCTTGAGTTCGCCAACGCCGGCCGCGAGGGCTTTCCCTCGCCGGGCGGCGACCTTTCCGCACTAGTGCTGATCGATCCGTCGGCGGCCTACTCCTTCGTCAAGCCCGACTACAAGTTCGGCAAAGGCGGCGAGACCCTTCCCGTCATGATCGTCGTCGGCAACGACAAGCGCGCCCAAGAAGACGCCGGCCGCGTCGCCAAGCTGCTGAAGATCGACGCCCGCCGCGACCGCCGCACCCAGGAACCGAACTCCCTGGTTTTCAACGTCGAAAAGGCGACCGCCGGCCCCGACGCCGTCCGAACGGTCATTTCCGAGGCCGCCGGGACGATCCACGGCTACCTGCTCAACCGCAAAGGCCGCAGCGGCCGACTCACCGAAACCCCCGACGTCCTTTGGGCGAAGCGCGAGCTGCCCGGCGACGCTTCGGGCGGCTTCGGTTCCGATCGGAACAAATAGCCGCGACGGTCGACGCCCGGCCGATCGGGGCGTCGAGTTCGGTGTTTCAGTATTCGGCGCCGCACGGAAGCGGCGTCTGCGCCAGCGAAGGACCGCGAACCGCCGCCAATGAAACCCACCTTCCCCGACCCGACCTCCCGGCGCGTTGCCCGTAACGTCGTCGCGGCGTCGATTGGTCTGGTCGCCGTCGCTCTCTTGCCGCGCCTGTCCACCGGCGCCTTGCGCCACTGGGACGAAGCCTGGTACGCGCAGGTCACGCGGGAAATGATCGAACGGCGCGACCCGTGGACGCTCTACTGGAACGGTGAACCGTTCTTTCACAAACCGCCGTTGTTCTTCTGGATTCAGTCGGCCGCCGTCTTAGTCTTCGGCGAAGGGGAATTCGCCGCGCGCCTGCCGGGGTTCGCGGCGGGTCTTACACTGGCGGCGGTCGTGGGGTTGTTCGCCGCCCGCGTGTTTCGTTCGCCGTGGGCGGGCGCGGCGGCCGTTCTTGTTTTGGCCGCGGTTCCCGAGTTCGCGCGGTACGCCGCCCGCGGACAGCTCGACGCGCCGCTGGCGCTGTTCACGGCGCTCAACCTCGTTTGCTTTTGGACCG
>JBOFFD010000883.1:0-2040 GCA_051648425.1 Planctomycetia bacterium | reverse complement strand
GGCCGCGGTCGAACGGCAGCATGGGCGCGGTCTTGAGGCCGAGCTTCTCCGCCTCGGCCGCCAATGAATCGCCGACCGGCCACGGCAGGAACAGTGTGTTGCACCCGGCGTCGCGAAGGCTCGCCAGCGGCGCTTCGGTACGGTAGATCCCGCGCATCAGATACGGTTTGCCGCCGACGTGGAAGCGGTCGCCTTGCACTTCACCGATGTTCTTGTCCTCGGCGGAGCGCACCTTCGGCACCATGCCGCGCGCTTCGGAGCCGTCGGGCTGACGCAGATTCAACGGCGTCTGATCGACGAACGGCGCGGCCGAGTCGGCGTTCGGCCGAACCACGGGGCCGATCTGCAGGTCGTCGACGCGCACCTCGACCACGCCGTCGACGCCGCCGTGCAGGTCGAACAGAACCATGTCGGCGTAGGCGTCGCGCAGGTCGACCGGCGACTTCCGCTGCGATTGCAGCAGTTGCGCCTGTTTCAGCAGCATTTGATCGGGTCGATGCAGCACCAACCGGCGCCAACGGTCGACGACCTCGGTCTTGTCGCCGCGAAGCAGCGTCACCTGCGGCCGATTCGTCGCCGGGTCGATCTCACGCGGTAGGACAACACGCAGCACCAGTTGCACGCCCGGCTGGCTCGCCCGCACCCATACGTCGACGTTCAAATCCTCGAAGACGACGGCTTGGCCGAACGAATACTCGGCGAAGGCGTAGGTTCCGCCGACGACCTGTACGCGCAGCATTTCGGAGTTTTTGCCGGAGTGGGCGGCGTCGGACGAGGGTCCGTCGACTTTCAGCAGTTTATGGTCGATAAGTTTCACGCTGGCGTCGGTCAGGGCGAGCTTCAGCAGAAGGCCGTCCGCCTCGAATCCTTGGCGGTGGAACTGTTCGGCGCGACCATCCCGCGCGGCCGCGAGAAACGCCAAGACTCCCAAAAGCAGCCGGGCGGCCGTCGTTCGTCGTGGCATTTCGCTGGTCCCCCTTCGATCGAGAATCGGCCGACGGATGCGGAAAGCATCGTCCGACGGCGCGGCGGCGCATTTGGTCGAAGCGGGGGATACCACGCCGGCGGATTTTGCAAAGGGAAAAATTCAAGAACCGGGTCACGACGTGACGACGCCGCCGTTGACGTTGAACGTTTGACCGGTCAGAAAAGCGGCTTCGTCCGAAACGGCGAAGGCGATCATGGTGGCAACGTCGTCCGGCGTCCCCCAGCGTTTCAGCAACGCCTCCCCGACGGCGCGGTCCTGCCACGCGGCGGGCGCCGATTCGCCCCAAGCCGTTTTGATCCAACCGGGGGCGACGCAGTTCACTCGCACCGTCGGCGCCAGCGATTTCGCCAGGCTGCGACTGAACGCCGTTACCGCTCCCTTGGTGGCGGCGAACAGTTCGCCGCTGTCGCCGTCCATGCCGACGGCCGACTGATCCCACCCGATGGTGACGATCGCGCCGCCGCCGGCGTCGCGCATTCGGCGTCCCACCGCCCGGCAGGTCACCAGCGTTCCGACCACGTCGACCCGCCACGCCGCCGACAGTTTCTCCTCGAACGGCATCTTCGCGGCCGGCCCGGTCAATAGGTCGATCCCCGCGTTGTGGACCCACGCATGAACCCGGCCGACTTCGGCCCACACCGCGTCGACCAGCGCCGGACCGGCTGACGGTTCGGCGAAGTCGGCTTGGAAGACGCACGCGCGCCGGCCCAGCGCCTGCACCGCCGCCGCGACGCCATTGGCTTCATCGGCGCTGCCGCGATGGTGAACGACCACGTTCCAGCCGTCGCGGGCCAAGCGAAGCGCCGCGGCCGCCCCAATACCGCGGCTGGAGCCGGTCGCCACCGCCCACCGCTCCACAGTTGCGTCCTGGTTCGTCATCGTCGCCCCCGCACTCGCCGCGCGATAAACATTCGACGGGAACCATACACGATCGGTCGCGCGCGAACAGGACCGACACCGTCGGCGAAAGGAATCGAAACTTGGTGGACGCCGTCGTTTGGATCGAAGACGCGCCGACCGAATCAGCCACTGAAGCGCCGGCCGCTGTCGGC
>JBOFFD010000882.1:0-4157 GCA_051648425.1 Planctomycetia bacterium | reverse complement strand
ATGGCCCGCAGATCCTTCAAGGTCCGTTCGCCGCGACGGCGGGCGGGGCGCGAGCCGATCGGCATCTTTTCGATCGCTTCGATCGGGGTGGCGTAACCGAAGAACGGCAGGAAGCCGGGCTGCTCGACGAGGTTGCGGTACGCCTTAAAAGAAGTCTCGGCCATGCCGGCCATCGACGCGATCCAGGCGGGGTTGGGGGCGGGGGTCGGTCGGCCACTGACGAGCAGCGTCGCCCACGTCACCTGCTCCAAGTGGCGGTAGGCGATGCGGGGGTCGTCGTAGCGCTCGGCCAGCACTTCGCCCTGTTCGGTCATGCGGACGGCACCGCCGACGGCCTCGGGCGGCAGCGACAGAATCCCGCGCGCCGCCGGCCCGCCGCCGCGCCCCAGCGAGCCGCCCCGACCGTGGAACACCACCAGCCGTACGTTGTGCTTGGCGGCCACCTTCGCCAGCTCGGCTTGGCCGTGGTACAAGGCCCACTGCGCCGCCAGGTAGCCGCCGTCCTTGGTGCTGTCGGAATAGCCGACCATCACCGTTTGGACCGAGCCGGTCTTGTCGACGTGCTTGCGATACGTCGGTTGCGACAGAATGGCGTCGAGGATGTCCGGGCCGTGGTGCAGGTCGGCGATGGTTTCAAACAACGGCACGATCGGCAGCACGGCGACGGCTTCGGCGGCCGGGTCTTCCGCCTTGGCCTCGGCGGCCGCCCAGTGTTGCAGCCACAGCACCGCCAGCAGGTCGCCGGGGGCGTGCGTCATGCTGATGACATGCCCGCCGAGCGGATCGGGGCCGTACAGGCGGATCGTCTTGTCCAAGAGGCGGTACAGACTCAGCGTCTCGCGGGTCATCGGCTGCAAGGCGTCCCACGGCGGAGCCACGCGCCTGCCCAGCGTTTCACTTAAAACTTTCTGCCGGCCGGCTTCGTCCAACTGGTCGTACGTCGCATGGACGCCCGCCGCCTTGAACAAGTCGGCCAGCACCTCGTGATAGGTGCGCGATTCCTGGCGAACGTCGAGCCGGGCCAAGTGGAAGCCGAAAGTGCGGGTTTGCAACAGCCAGTCGGAAAGGTCGGGGTCGACGGCGCCATCCCCTTGACACCGCTTCAGCGATTCGACGGTCAGCAGGACGTCGGCTTCCAGTTCGGCGGCCTTCTGGTAGCCGCCGGCGGGGGGCGCTTCGCCGGGGGCCGTCGGCGTCGACCGTTCCAACCGCCACTCGACGACCGTCAACCAACGACGGAAGGTCTCGTAGGGTGAATGCCGTTCGACGCGGGCGACCAGGTCGGGCCAGCGCGCGAGCGCGTCGGCGACGGCGGTCGTCAGCGCGGAGTCGACGTCGGCGCGCAGGTTCGAGATGGTCAGCGAATGTTCCAGGCGGGTGGCCTGGTCGAGATGGTGCGCGACCGCGGTGCGCCGCAGCCAGTAAAGGGTGTCGGCGGTGACGTCGACGGTGACGTGGGGGTGGCCGTCGCGGTCGCCGCCCATCCAACTGCCGAAACGCAGGAAACGGGCGACGCGGAAGTCGTGACCTTTGTAGACGTTGTCGAGGGCGTCGAGCATGTCCTGGTGGATCTGCGGGGCGACCTGCCAAAGGGTGGGGGCGAAGGAAAGGCCGCGCTGCACTTCCTCCGACACCGTCGGCGCCCGCGGACGGACGAAGTCGCTTTGCCATAGGCTTGACAGTTCGCCGCGCAGCCGGGCCAGAACGCGGTCCTTTTCGCGCGTGAGAAGTTCGTCGTCGAGCTGCGTCAGGTAGCCGCGCATCTTGGTGATCTTGGCCCGCATCGACCGGCGTTTGGCTTCGGTGGGATGGGCGGTGAAGACCATTTCGACGTCGAGCCGGTCGAGCAGTTCCTGCAACGTCTCGGGCGGCACGCCGGCGTCGTGCAGCTTCTGGACGGCGTCGCCGATCGATTCCGACCGCGGCTTGGGCTGCCGGGCCTGTTCACGGGTGCGCAACGTGCGGGCGCGGTGGCGGTCTTCGGCCAGGTTGGCGAGGTCGAAGAAGATGGTGAACGCCTGGGTGACGACGCGGATTTGGTCTTCGGTGAGGGTGGCGACGCGGGCGTGGAGTTGGGCGCCGGCGTCGGCCGACCCTTTCCGTCGGCTGCGCGCGAGCTGGCGGATTTCCTCGACCAGTGCGAGGGAGGCCGGCCCGGCCAGCCGCCCGACGACGTCGCCCAGCATGTCGCCGAGCATGTGGATGTCGTGGCGGAGTTTATCGTCGTCGCCCACCGCGTCGGTCCTTACTGCGGCATGGACGCCGCCAGGTGTGATTTTCGAGGCCGCGCCCAACGAATAGTCGAACGACCGTCTCCGAGGTTCTACGAAGGCGCGGCGACGCGCGAAGTCCCCCGGAGCGCGTTTTACGCCGTCCGACGGGTGTACTTCCGCAAAGACCTCTTGTTAGCCGCCGCTTTCCGCGGCACGCTACGCAGACGGCGGCGGAACGATTTCGTCGAAGGCGGCCAGCAGGGCGTCGGCGAAGCGCGGGTCGTTGACGTGGAACGGCGTTCGTTCGATGCGGCGGTCGGCCGTTTGGTGGACGGCGGCTTCCAGTTCGTCGAACAGGGCGGCGTCGGCGGTTGGATCCCAGAACGATTGACCGGGGGCGTCGAGCATCGACACGCCGCCGGTCGGAATCACCAGCCGGTACGGGGCGGTGGTGCGGTTTACTTTCGCGGCGATCCAACGGGCGGCTTGGCGGTTTTCGTCGGGGGTCGTCCGCATCAGAGTCACGTTGGCGTTGTGGACGTGCAGCAGCCGGTCTTGGAACCTCGCCGGCACCGTTTCCCGGCCGGCGAAGTTGACCATGTCGAGGGCGCCCAGACTCATAACGCACGGCGCCCGGCGGCGGATCATCGCCTCGAAGCGGTCGGGGCCGGCCGACAGCACGCCGCCCACCACTTCGTCGGCTGCCTCCGTCGTGGTGACGTCGAGAACCGCCTGCACCAAGCCGCTGTCGATGAGTTTTTCCATCGCCCGGCCGCCCGACCCGGTGGCGTGGAAGACCAGCGGGTCGTAGCCCCGTTCCTCCAACCGGTCGCGCAGCCGCGAGACACACGGGGTGGTGACGCCGAACATCGTGAGGGCGACGAGCGGCTTGTCGGCGCCGGCGGGCGTTTCGTGTTGCACCATGCCGGCCATCGCGTGGGCGGCGTTGCCCAGCACCCGCCGCGACACCCGGTTGACACCCGCCACGTCGACGACGGCGTACATGATCGTCACGTCGGTGCAGCCGACGTAGGGCGAGACGTCGCCGCTGGCAACCGTGGAAACGAGCAGTTTCGGCAAGCCGACGGGCAGGACGCGGAAGGCGGCCGCCGCCAGCGTGCTGCCGCCGCTGCCGCCCAGCCCCAAGACGCCGGCGACCCGGCCGGCGGCGTGTTCTGTTTCGATGTAGGCCGCCAGCGCGACGCCCATCGCCGCGACGCAGCGCCCGCGGTCGCCCGACGCCAGTTCGGCGGCCGTCGCCGCCGGCAGCAGGGCCGCGAGCGTTTCGCGGGGGACGTCGGCCGGCGCGGCGGGGGCGTCGCCGGACCCGACGTCGACCGTCCGCACGGCGACGCCGGCGGCCCGAAGCCGTTCCGCGACGTACGCCGCCTCGCGGCCCTTGGTGTCCATCGTCGCCGGGATGTAGACGAAACGAGTCGACACGACGGATTCCTCCCTTAAGAAGCCGGGTCTTCGTTAAGATCGGCGGCCGTGAACAAGGCGTCCCACAGGCTCCTCGCCGTTCGGTTTCGGGAATGGAACGCTGTAGCTCCAGTCGTTCGGGAGCGACAGCTCGCCGTTTTCGATCTGCTGGAACTCTGTAGGGGAGACTTCCACGATGATGGAGGAGTAGTACACATCTCGTTGCGGCGCCTTGTCGAAATGCAGCGGCATGATGCCGGCTTCGACCGCGTCCTGATTCACTTCCAACAGTTTGATCGGTTCATCCCGCTTCTGCTCGACGTCGTCGCCGGCGGACAACCGATAGATGGCCTGTATGCCCGGTTCGATTTCATAGTGGAAGTCGGCCAACCAGGCGGCCGTCTCGTCTTTCGTCCTCATCATCCGTATTCTCCTTTTCGTTCGTTCCAGTATCTTATACCGTCCGTCTTAACTCGGCGACGTCGTCACGAGCCGGCCAGCACCGCCGGGTCGGTGATGTGG
>JBOFFD010000881.1:0-5147 GCA_051648425.1 Planctomycetia bacterium | reverse complement strand
TCCGGGCGATCGAACCGGCGGCCGGCGTGCTTTTCTGCAACCAGTGCTTCCATGGGAAGAACGGCGATGTTTTCGCGGCGATTGGATGGTTCCGCGGATGGTCGTTCCCCGAAACGGTGAAGGCCGTCGCCGTGCATCTCGGGATGGCGGACGGTCCGCCGGCGACGCCCCCTTTCCGTCGACCGATTCCGACGACGAGCGCGGCCGTTGCACCGGCAAAGACGAAACCGACGACGGCCGACGCTCGCCGGCTGTACGACCGCTGCCGGTCCGGCGTCGAAGCGGCCGCCGCCTGGTCGACCTATCTGCGATCGCGCGGGCTGCCGATCCGCCGCGAGGACGTTCCCGCCAGCTTCCGCTTTCATCCGGCCGGGCGATGTTCGGTCGACGCGACGCTCCCCCTGCTGGTCGCGCCGGTCGTCGATCTCGCCACGGGGGTATTGCTCGCCGTCCATCGCACATTTCTCCGTCCCGACTTCCACGGCAAGGCCGACGTACCGCAGCCGAAGCGGATGTTCGGTCCACTCGGTTCCGGGGCCGTCGCCCTTGCTCCGCTTGCGGACGCACAGGAAGTCGCTCTGGTGGAAGGGATCGAAACCGGCTTCGCCGTTCAAAGCGCCGTCGGTCTGCCGACTGTGGCGGCGCTGTCGGCGTCCCGGCTTCACCGCGTCGACTTTCCCGACGGCGTCGAAACCGTTCGCATCTACGCCGACGACGACCCGAACGGCGTCGGTCTCGCCGCCGCCGGCAAGGCGGCCGTCCGGCTGCGAAGCCTCGGCCTCGACGTTTCGATCCGTCTGCCGCGCGGCCGGAAGGGAGGCGGCGGATGAGCACTATTGAACCTACCCCGCACGGACCGACCGAGGACGGGCGCGACTTTCTCGACGAGTTCGTCGAGCGGGGCGCCGACGCCGTCCGCGACGCGGAGGAAATCGACTTCGACGCGGACGACGACGGGGCGGATGACGACGACTTGTCACCGACGGCGCCCATGCTGGACGTCGCGGCGCTTTATGGCTTGGCCGGCGAGATCGTCCGCAGCCTCGATCCGTACACCGAGGCCGATCCCGCCGCCGTGTTGGTCCACCTCCTGGCCGGCTTCGGTTCGCTGGTCGGGTCCGATCCGTACTTCCCCGTCGGCCCCGAACGGCATCCGGCGCGGCTGTTCGCCGTCGTGGTCGGCGCCACCGGCGTCGGCCGTAAGGGGACGGCGTGGTCGGCCGCCCGGCTCGTTCTGCACGAAGCCGACCCCGACTGGAGCGGCCGCCGCTGCAAATCCGGCCTCTCCACCGGCGAAGGGGTGGTCCACGATCTCCGCGATCCGCGCGTCGAACTAAAGTCGGCCAAGAAGGATGGTGGAGGCGTTGACGGCGAAGGAACGGTCGTCGATCCGGGCGAGGCCGACAAACGGTTGTTCCTCGTCGAGCCGGAGTTCGGCCGCGTGCTGGCGGCGATGCGGCGCGACGGCAATACGCTGTCGCCGGTCCTGCGCCAGGCGTGGGATTCCGGTCGACTGAATGTCCTGACGAAGAACGCGCCCTGCGCGGCGACCGGCGCCCACGTCGCCGTCGTCGGCCACGTCACCGTCGAAGAGTTCCGCGAGCTGTCGAGCTCCGTCGACCGGCACAACGGCTTCCTCAACCGTTTCCTCTGGTGTCACGCGCGACGGTCCAAGTCGCTTCCGTTGGCGCCGCCGGTCCCCGACGCCCTCGTCGCCGACCTCGGCCGGCGGCTGGCGACGGCCGCCGCGACCGCTCGCACGGTCGGCCCGGTCCGCTTCGATCGCGCGGCCGAACGGATTTGGGTCGAAGGGTTGTACGCCCGGCTGACCCGCGACCGCCGTGGACCGGCGGCGCCGCTGTTCGCCCGGTCGGCCCCCTACGTCCTGCGGGTGTCGCTCATCTACGCCCTGTTGGACGGCTCGGCGGTCGTCCGCGTCGAACACCTCTTGGCGGCCGCGATGGTCTGGGAATACTCGGAGCGGTCGGCGGCGATCGTCTTCGCGGGGCCGTCGGCCGATCCGACGGCGAAGCGGATCCTCGACGCGCTGCGGGCGCGGCCGGCCGGCCGGTCGCGCACGGAAATCTCGAAACTGTTCCAGGGGAACAAGTCGAAGGCGGCGCTCGACGCCGCCCTCGAAACGCTCGACGACTACGGCCTGACCGAACGGCTGGACGTACCGACGGCCGGCCGCTCGAAAGAGGTTTGGACGGCGGTCCGCCGCGTCCCCCGGAACGATCTTTCGTAGCCGCCGGGCTTCGTCCGTCGCTTCCTTCGTCGCGCGAAACCCAGTGTTTCATCAGGCGAACCGGCTTTTCTCGTTTCTTTCGTTTCTTTCGTAAGCACGGCGGAAAACAGATGGCCGTCGGTCGATCCCGGAGGGCGTTTCGATGGGATACAAGGCACAGTTTCGACGGCCCCACGTCGTGGACGACGACGCGACCGACCGTCGAGAAACCACCACGAACAAGGTCGGCCCCGTGGACGGCGAACCGACCCCGGCGGCGGCGCCTGCGGAAGCGGTCGACGCCGACGCCGTCGTCGAATGGATGGTCGACCTGGCATGCGGCCGCGACCGGAACGCCCTGCTCACGGTGGACGGCCGAACGATCGCCGTCGCCCCGCTGGTCGAAACGATTCTGGAGAAGCTGTCGTCGCCCGTCGGCTCGGAGCTTTTCCACCAAGGGAAGGCCGACGCCCGCCGATTGAGGAACGACTTCTGGACCGCGACGCGAATCCGCTGGACGGACGAATCCTGGCCGGACTTTCCCGCTCCACCCCGGTAGATCGTCGCCGAGAGTGGTCCGGCGGGGGACGCGGTCGAAGCCGCCCCCCAGAAAGGGGGGCGGACGAACATCGCGGTCCGTGCCGCTCTCCAAAGTAGGTTTTCCACCCAGAAGGGGTAAACCCCTTCTTCGGGTGGACTCACCGATTTCCTGGCGCAACGAAAGGTACTTCCGGCGTCCGTCCGGCGAAGCGAGGTTCCTCTACGCGGCGTTTTCCCGCCGCCGCGGTGCAAAAGGGCGCTTTACTTTACCAAACCGATTTACATGGGAAAAATCCTGGTTTCTGCGAGAAAGCGCCTCTGCTCGGCGCCTGGAAGCAGGACGGAAAATCCAAAAGAAGGGAACGAATAATGGCGACCGTCTTCCGCAAGAGGTTCACGAAGCCGATGCCCGCCGATGGCGAGTTCTTCGACAAGAAGGGCGAACGGTTCGTCAAGTGGCGGACGGCGGCCGGGGCGGCGCGGGTCGGGCGGGTCGTCGCCGGACGCGACGGCGTCGAACGAGTCGCCATCGAAACGGCGACCTACACGGCGAAGTATCGGGACGCCGCCGGCGTCGTGCGGGAAGTCTCCACCGGCTGCCGCGACGAAGCGAACGCCCGCAAGGTCTTGGCCGATCTCATGCGGCGGGCGGAGTTGGTGAAGTCGGGCGTTCTGTCGGCCGACGAGGACGCCGCCGCCGACGAACAAAGCCGACCGCTCGCCGACCATCTCGCCGACCATCAATCGTCGCTGGAACTGGCGGGGACGACGCCGTTCTACCGGTCTGAAATGCGACGGTACTGGACGAAGCTCGTCGAAGGCTGCGGCTTCCGCCGACTGGGCGACTTGTCGCAAGCGAAACTGGAGCGGTTCCTCGCCGAACAGGCGAAGAAGGGGGCGTCGGCCCGCGTGCGCAACGCCTACCGCGAAGCGGCCGTGACGTTCTGCGGCTGGTGCGTCAAGGCGAATCCGCCGCGTCTGCTGTCGAATCCGTTTGAACGAGTTCACAAGGCCGACGCGAAAAGCGAACCATCGCGCCCCCGTCGTTCCCTGACCGAAGCCGAAATCGTTCGCCTGTTGGCGGCCGCCCGCCGCCGACCGCTCGACGAAGCGGCGACGATCCGCCGGGGGAAGAACAACGGAACGAAGCGGGCGGACCCGACGCCGGCGACCCGACGAAGGCTGGAGCGGCTGGGCTGGGAACGGGCGATGATCTACAAGATGCTCGTCACGACCGGACTGCGGCTCAACGAACTGCGGACGCTGACCGTCGACCGCCTGACGCTGGACGGCCCGACGCCGTTCCTGACGTTGAAAGCTGCGAACGAGAAGAATCGGCAGGGAAACTCGATTCCGTTGCGGGCCGACTTCGCCGAAGACCTGCGGGAATGGCTCGCCGACCGCCGCGAACGGGCCGCCAAGCCGACGCTGCGACTGGACGGCTCGAACGCCGACCCCATTGCCAAGACGCCGCTGTTCACCGTCCCGGCGGCGCTGTGCAAAATCCTCGACCGCGACTTAGAGGCGGCCGGCATCCCCAAAGTCGACGATCGGGGCCGAAGCGTCGATGTTCACGCTTTGCGGCATACCTTCGGTTCGATGCTGTCGCGCGCGGGCGTTCAACCGCGCACCGCTCAAGCGGCGATGCGACACGGCTCAATCGACCTGACGATGAACGTCTACACCGATCCACGTCTTTTAGACGTTCAATCGGCGGTCGAATCGCTGCCGAAGTTTTCTCTGAACGTTCTTGAGAAGGCGGTTTTCAGTGAGCTTGCGTCCACCGAAACCAACGACGGCGTCGACCGCGATGCGGTGGACCCCGCTTCCCCGCTTGCACCATTGCTTGCACCAACTCCGGACCGCAAGAGGCAAAAACCGTCTGCTTCTGTCCATTCGTCCACTGGGACGGATGTTCAGAACCTGGACGCCGCCATCAAGTGCAAGTCGTTGGTGGGAAACGAAAACGGGATGAAAAGCGGGATGTTTGAAGAGACAGGGGAAAGTCGGGGCGACAGGATTCGAACCTGCGACCTTCTGGTCCCAAACCAGACGCGCTACCAGACTGCGCTACGCCCCGGCGTCGGCGGCCTTGTGGGCCGCGTTCGTGACGGTATTGTCGTGATCGTCCGTCGTCGCGGCAACCAGCGGCGGCGGAATCGTGGAAAGCCGTTGGGAAGGACTGCCGGCGGCGGTGAAAGGTTCGCGGGTGTGTTTGCAGCGTCGGGGTCTTGCAGGCGGGACGCCCAATGGTGCTTACTTTACATTCTTCGGTGGGCCGCGTCGTTTCGGCATGGTTTTTGCGCCGTTGAAGGGGACTTCATTTGGGAGTCTTCGCATCATGGCGCGATCGGAACCGAATTCCCCGGAGGCCGCCGAG